>JAHBXU010000647.1 GCA_019636315.1 Planctomycetaceae bacterium
GATTCGATCGACTGGGACAGCCTGGCTCGCGAGGTCGACTGGGCGTTCGCGCAAGGGGCAAACGGCCTCTGCACGGGAATGGTGTCCGAACTCCTGCGGCTCACGACGACCGAACGCATGGCGTTGACAGCGCGGCTCGCCGAGATGAAGCAAGGCCGCGGCGTGTTCGTCGCGGGCATCGGAGCCGAGAGTACAAAGCAGGCGGTTGAGTTTGGACGCCACGCGGCCCAGGTCGGCGCCGACGCCGTAATGGCCATTCCCCCGATCTCGACCGCACTTCCGGACGATCAGGTCCTGGCATACTTCACGACGATTGCGGAAGAAGTCGCGGTCCCGCTCATCGTACAGGATGCGTCGTCATACGTGGGGAAGCCGATTCCCCATGATGTCTGTGTTCGTCTGCTTGACGCCTTCGGCCCCGATCGCATCCTGTTCAAACCAGAGGCCTCTCCGCTCGGGCCAAACCTGTCCGCACTGCGGGATATCACTGGAGGACGGGCCCGCATCTTCGAAGGGTCCGGAGGGATCTGTCTGGTCGACAGCTTTCGCCGCGGGATCGCGGGCACAATGCCGGGCGTCGAGTTTCTGCGGGGAATCACGGCGTTGTGGCACGCCTTGCAGGAGGGCGACGACGATGCGATCTACAGGATCTACTTTCCAATCTGTGCACTCGTCGCCCTGCAATTGCAGGCGGGCTTGGACGGGTTTCTCGCCGTGGAAAAGTACCTCCTGCACAAGCAGGGCCTGTTCGCCACCGACCGTCGCCGTCGTCCCTGCGCGTGGAGTCTGGATGAAGAAACGCGGCTGGAAGTCGATCGCCTGGTCCAGCGCCTGGACGCCGCCTGCGAGGACTGAAGCTCGTGGCAGCGGTTTCCGGTTTCCACCGCGAAGAAACGTTGCACAACCTGATAAGATTTCTCGATGAACGGCGAATCGCCGAACGACGTCCCTCAAGACGTCAGCTTTCTTCGTGGACCGGCAGTCGAATCACCGAGGATAAGGACATGAAACATTTCCTATGCTGGATCGTGGCGGCGGTGGCTTGTGTCTCGGTTGCGTCCTTGGCAGGCGCCCAGGAGGCGGGATCCAATACGTTGAACCCCGAGGCGCTGCGGGAGTCAGCAAACGATATCGTCGGAGATGCGCGGGAGAAGGTCGACGAGATTGCTCAACAGGTCGATCAGAGTCCGCAGGCCAAAGAAGTGTCGGCCGGAATCCTGCAGCCAATCTACCTGCTCGCGGAGTCGATGGCCTTTCCCTCGTTTCACTGGGCCGCCTTCACACTGATGTCGGCAGGTGTGGTCAGCTTTGCATTGCAGCTGGTCCTGGGGAAACTGGTCGTCCTCAGCAAAATGAGCCTTAACATCAAGGAGATCCTCGCGGACGGCCTTGGACTGCTCATCAGCTTGATTGGACTCGTGTTGACGACGCAGGCCGCGGCGGAGAATTCCACATTTACCGACAGCCCCGCATCGGTGCTCTCCGCCGCTGGACTGGGGGCCCTGCTGGGACTGGTCTTCTACTGGTGGGGGCAAACGGAAGAAGTCCAGGCGGCAGCGGGACGCAAGAGCCGCACAAAAACCTGATTCGCTCACCCTGGGCACGATCCGCCCGGCGCTACAAGGCTACCAGAAGCGAGCACACCAGGGATCTCTCCAGCCCTTCCGTAACCCAAAGCGTGAGCGAGGGAGCACCGTGACAGTCCCTGACGCTTCGGGTTACGGCTCTGGCTCGCCTTCAGCGGAGACGTCCGCCGGGTGCGATCCGCCCACTTCTGTGTCGGCGCCATACCGTCAGTCGGATCAGCGACCGGCACGTCCCACTGCTTTGAGGCGCGCCGTCCATTTCATTCGCCGGTCTCAGGGTTCTGCGCGATGGAGACCTTCTGCAAAACCTGCGTTTCGATGGTTTGGCCGCCTGCGGTCACTTCCATTGTCATGTTCTGACTCAAGTCGGATCGAATCAGCCTCCCCAGCGTGTTGTCAAAGAGGATTGTTCCTTTGGATTCGCTCCCCTTGAACGCCATCTTGATCGGCTGGTTTTCCGCCGGAATGAGTTCCAGTTCGAGCTTGACGTCGATGACGTGCTGGCCCTTGTCGTTGACCCCTTCGTAAGTGTTGGTGCGGTGAATTTTCATCTCGCCGAACTGAATTTTTGTGCTGAGATCGTCACTCCACGTATCGCCGGGCACGACCGCCTTCTCAGGAAACACGGTCGATGACTGACTGAGCAACTGCTGGACGCTGTCATCGCCGCCCGCTCCGAAGGACGCTCCGGGGATGCTCTTGAGTGCGTCCTGAAGGCCCTCGGGGACGACGATGTCTGTCAGTTTGCCGGTGGGGAGAATCCTGGCCTTGAATTCGGCGTTGGCCATTTGCTTCAACATAGTGGCCAGCGTGGGAGGCACGCCGGTCGTCGATTCTTCCGTGGAGTCGAATGTAAACCCCTGATTGAATGGTGCGCGAACCGCCATCTCAATGCGGGCAATCTTCTGGCGGACGCGGGCGGAACCGTCCGATTCCACGCTGTCAATCGCCTGCTCCAGTTGCATCTTCTGGTTGACGACGGTCTCAATCTTCTGGCCCTGCACCGTGGCCGTGGTTGACATCTCCTGCGTCATTGTCTGCCGGATCACCTCGCCCGGCGTGAACTTGAGGCGAAGCTGAACTTGGGCTGTCGCGGGTGCGGCCGCCAGCAGCAGGACGGCCATGAATGTGAACGGGCGCATGGGAGCTCTCACGGTGAACACGGTCAATGGGCGGCGAAACGCACCGCGACGACGTCCACACGTCGGTGACAGGATTGTAACCGGCGCCTTTATATTCTTCACCCGCAGATAGGCGCTGACGGCGAATCCACGCTTCGACAGATGGGGCGCCGTTCGTTGAAATTCGTCGCGCCCCGGTCTACAACCTGCGTCACGTTTCTCTGAAGCACTCTGACGAAGCGACCCTGAGATCATGGCTCGAATCAACGACAACTATCTGAAACTCAAAGCGGGCTATCTGTTTCCGGAGATCTCGCGCCGAATCAAGGCGTTCAAAGCGGCCCATCCCGAGGCGCCGCTGATCCGGCTGGGCATCGGCGACGTCACGGAACCCTTGCCCGCCGCTTGCGTTGAGGCGATGGAGAAGGCTGTCCGCGAGATGGGCGCTCGCGAGACGTTCCGCGGCTACATGGACGACAGCCAGGGTTATGACTGGCTGCGCGAAAAGATTGCCGAACACGACTTCCAGTCCCGCGGCTGCGACATCTCCGCCGACGAGATTTTTATTTCCGAAGGGTCGAAAAGCGATACGGCGAACGTGCTCGATATCCTCGCGCCGGGACAGAATCGGATCGCC
>JAHBXU010000648.1 GCA_019636315.1 Planctomycetaceae bacterium
GACCCAACTCATCAACCACAAACTCAGCAAACAACGTACCATCAATCTTTGAGCCGCCCTGCCCGTGACACCCGCCGCGACGCAGGTTCGGAGAACGTGTGCTATCCTACAGGCCGTTTGTCGTTCGCTTCTCCCGACTCCCTAATTCATGTCCCACCGGTTTCTCCAGCTCAGCCCCCGCATCAGCGTCGTGCCGGTCATTCACGGCAGCGGGGACTTTGCCGTCGAGGTGCGACGGGTGATGCTCGGCGAGTCGTTTGACTGCGTGGCCGTGCCGCTGCCGCCGTCGTTTCAGGAGGACGTTGAGCGGGCGATCGGCTTGCTGCCGTCGATCACGGCCGTGTTGCAGGAAGAGCCGCGCGTGTTCGATACCGGTTCGTGGACACCGGAATCCGACCTCGAAGATGACGCGGACGAAGACGACGGCCGTTCGTTCAATTACGTCCCCATCGATCCCTGTCAGCCGGTCATCGCCGCGCTGCGGATCGCCCTGCAGGAGCGCATCCCGCGGGCGTACGTCGATCTCGAAACGGCCCGCTTCGAATCGCGCGGCTCCGTGCTGCCCGACCCGTACGCGCTCAAACACCTCCCGCTCGAGAAGTTCGCGGCTGGCCTGCTTCCCGCGCTTCCACAGCTAACCGGGCAGCAACGCGAGCGAGTCCTGGCGATGGCCGATCGCCTTCGCAACCTCGAATGTCGCTACGAACGCATTCTGTTCGTCTGCGAGCTCTCGCATTGGCCGTGGGTCAAGGACGCGTATGAGTTACGAGACCGGAGGCGGGAACCGCAAGGCAACGACACTGACCTCGAAACACCTTCAACCTTCAACCTTCAACCCTCAACCCTCAACGACGACGTCGAGCCCACCATTCTTTATGCCGTCGAGCACAGGACGCTGCTGTTCCTGCTTGGCGAGCTTCCGTACATCACCGGCCTGTACGAAGCAGCGCGGGCCGAACTGGACGATGACGAGAATCTCTCGATCGACGGAGTCAAACAACTTCTGCTCGCCACACGCGACCGCTATCGGGCCGACCTCGGCAACCGGGCGCGCAAGATCACGCCGCACCTCTTGCGGACCTACTTGAAATACGTTCGCAACCTGTCGCTGATCCATCGTCGCCTCACGCCTGATTTCTACACGCTCGTCGTTGCGGCTCAGCAGCTTTGCGGCGACCCCTTCGCCGTCCACCTCGCTGAACTGGTGCGGGAGTACAACCCAACGAGCGCCTCGGCGAGAGCCGACCATCAAGGGCCGAGTGTCGAAGATCCATCCATTGATTCGCCCTCAACCCTCAACGACCCACTCACCACTCACCACTCACCACTGATCACTCTCTCTATGGGCATCGCCAGCGCCCAGCTTCCCGACGGCGATGTCGTCACGATGAAAAGCCGCCTCCCCGGCCCGCCGGTCTCGTGGTCCAACCTGCAGCTCACCCGTCGCCCGCCGCAGCTCGATCGCGACAAATTCCGCATTCAGTGGAATCCTTTCTCACAATGCAGTTGGCCTCCCGAAGACGAAAAAATTGAACGTTTCCGCACACACGTGATGGAGCGGGCGCTGGGCATGCTCGGCCAGGACCTGGCGAACAGCGAGAAGTTCACGACTTCTCTCAAGGACGGTCTCGATATCCGTGAAACGCTTCGCAACTGGCACACGGGGGATCTGTATGTGAAGGTGATCCCCCCCTCGCGCGGCAGACTCGACTGCGTCGTGATGTTGTTCGACTCACCAGCCGACCCCCGCAACTATCCCTGGAGAATCACCTGGCACGCGGAACATCACGACGAATCCACGCTCAGCCTGTTCGCCACGGACTTTCATGAGGACTTCATCGGTCCGGGCATTGCCGTCGCCACCTACGGCGGAGCCATGTTCCTGTTTCCGCCACGGCCCCTGGTCGACATCTGGCGCGACCCGCAGTTCGACGCGGCGGACACGCTCGAAGAACGTCTGCTGCTTGCCGCCTGCTGCCACGCCCGTGAGCGTCACATCGCCGTCCTGTCAGAAGCCCCGCCTGGTCTCGCCTGGCGCCGCATCGCCAAACGCTTCAATAAGCGACTGGTGCACGTCCCTCTCGGTCATTTCTCGAACGAAACGATTCAGCAACTCCGCACGTTCCACGTCCTCAACGGCCAGGAAGTCCGCAGCTACGCGGAACACTTCATCCGCAAGGTATGAGGCAACATTGAGAGTTGATTGCTCAGAGCTGACACGGTGGGTGGCATGCTTTCACGCCGCCAGGCGGGTAAGCATGAAATCACGGTCAGCCGCCCTCGCCCCCATGGCAACCCGGCTACCGCCCTGATGCCATGCCACACAGCCGCCAAACGCTACAATAAGCGCCTGGTGCACGTCCCTCTCGGTCATTTCTCGAATGAATCGCTTCAACAACTCCGTATGTTCCACGTCCTCAACGGCCAGGAAGTGCACAGCTATGCGGAACAATTTATTCGGAAAGTTATGAGGGACGACTGCGGGTTGAGGGTTGACGGAAGCAATGGGTAAGGAACGCACAATTCGCCTGGAACCAGCCAGACGCTCACCATCTCGGGTCCGCAGCGCATGCCCGTAGATCGAACACAGCCCCGGAAAAAATGGGGCCATGGCCCTCGCAAGCCATCGCTACCCGCGTCGTTGACAAGGGTTAAGTCTTCCGGGTAGTTTCGTCTTAATCATTCGTCGATTGATCGCAAGACGTTGCCAGGGGACGGTGTCGCCCTGCAATGGGTTCTTATCGCTTTAGAAATCGAAGAATCAAACAATGATGCAACGCTCCATCATATCCGCCCTTGCCTTGTTGTTGATTCTGTTGGTCCACGATTGTGCCGCGTCGCCGATCATTATCGACGATTTCTCCGCCGGGCCCTTCAGCGTCACTCTTGACCAGAACACTCAGTGGGTTGTTCAAACCCAATCAGGCCTCCCCACAGCGGCCACGATCGGAGGGAGGCGCACGCTTGACATGGCCTTGAATTTTCCTGTGGAACCCACCGGTCAGGGAACGTTCACAATCGACACGATATCTCGGACGGTTCGCGTGACGTCCAATATGGAACTGGAGGCCTTTGGACTGTCGTATGGCTTAAGAACTCTCTCGTCCGGGACAGCCCGCGAGGCATTGAATGTTGACGTGACGAATCAGGCGGGATTTTACTTCAACGCTGTCTCGATCTCCATTCCCTATGAAGCGGTGATCTCCCTGCGTTCTGGGGTCGATGAGAGCAATATCCGCACCGGCTTCGCACGGGTCATGGTTTCGGCGAGTACAACGTCCTCTTCCATCTTCGTCCCATTTTCGTCGTTCGTCACTTTTGGCAGTGGAATCGAC
>JAHBXU010000649.1 GCA_019636315.1 Planctomycetaceae bacterium
TGGGACGATTTGAGGGGTACGACAAGCCGGAAGGCATGCACAAGAAGCTCACCGCGGCTAAGAAGCTGCAGGAACGAGTGGCTCCCGTCTCAGGCGTCGAACAGTCCATCGTCCGATAGGCACGGACGGCCAGGTCACCTGTGCAAAAGCGGCCGCGAGAGCGGACGTGCTCGCGGCCCTGTGCACGGCATTCTTTCTGGGACCGACCGCTTACGTCATAAGCGATCCCTGCGCGACCCCATCGTCCCACGAATTCGCAAGAAAGCGATCATCGGGGGAAGGGGAATCGCGTCATTGAGGATGGAGTCAATCTCGCAAGGAGTCACTCGCCGCGGACCCAGTCTTCCGTGAAGGCGGCGTGCTTCATGCTTTTGCCCCCTTCCACGAAGTAGCTGTAGATGGCATGGATCGTACCGTCCGCTCCCTGGATGATGGCCGGATAGTGATATGACCCGCTGTCGTGCTGTTCGAGGTGCCGCGTCCACTTCCAGGTCTTCCCTTCGTCGTCGGAGATGCTGACGGCGAGGCTGTTGCGGCCGCGCGTGAGGTCATTGTAGATCAACGCCCAATGGCCGTTTTCGAGCCGCACGGCATCGAGACCCGAACCGGGACTCGGCAGATCGATGACGCCGACCGGTCCCCAGGTCACGCCGTCATCCGTGGACTCGGACACGCGAATCTTTCGCCGCGGGCCGTTTTCCCGCATGTAGGCGACGAGGGTGCCGTCGTCGCGCCGGACAACGGCTGGTTGAATGCCGCCAAAACCCATCAACGGTTTGCTGGCGTACCAATTCGCTCCGTCATCGTCGCTGATCGCCATCAGGCCGAAGGAATACGTGTCCGAATAGAGCGGGAGAAGGATGCGCCCCGAAGGCAGGACGGTCGGCTTGCACCGTGGCTGCCATCCCAGCCGCTGAAATAATTTGTCATTGAGGCGATCACGAAGACTGTTGAAGTAGTTCTCCTGCTGCTCAGAGAGCCGAAGTTGTGAATCCTTCAGCATCTGCTCCAGCAGCACGGTCGCTTCTCCGCTGAAGTCGTCCGGCTTGAGGAACATCGTGTCCACGCGGTCCCACACGGGCGGACCCTCCCCCTGATAGTCGCTGGACACCTTAAACCGCGTGAGACAGGACTCCCAGGTGTTCGCAAGAATGATGGGCCAGAACAGCCACAGGCGTCCCTCCCGATCGATCATCATGCACGTATTGCAGTCGGGAAAGTCCGGGTGGTCGGCCATCAGAAATGGCTCGCTCCATTCGCTGGCCCCCTTCTTGAGACGTGCTCCGTAGATGGCGACGTCATCAGACTGGCGTTCCCCGGACCCGCGGAACCACGAAATGAGGAAATCCCCATTGGGGCACTCCACAATTCCCGGCGCGTGGTTGTGCTTGTTGTGCAACGGGAACACGAGTTCTGACGACAGGCCCGCGTCATCCGCGACCGCCCCCTGGAACAGACAGAACAGCAGCGCGGCTGGCAGGCCGAGCGTTGAGTAGCGGAACAACATCGGTGAATCCTCGATGGTTGGTGATCTGACAACAGTCCGCGCCATCTGCTGATCGTGACGACCGCTCTTGCACACGGGCCGGTATCCCGCAGTGTGACGGCCGGCAAGGAGACACGCAATCGCAGGCGAGGCGGATCGTCGTCGCACCAACCTTGGATGCTCACGCCGGCTGCACGGTGTTCGGCCGGAGAATGGGACGTGGCTGTCAGGGAAGGCAGGCATTTTCTCCGAAGGCAACCGAGCCCAAAGAGAATTCCATCATGCAGGGATCGCACAAAACAGGCGACGCGTGCGGCACAAGAATTAATCGAAAAATCACTCGATGGGACTCGATTCTGTGTAGAATAGGGGCGCGGCGGCGCTGGAAGGCCGCTGATCACTGACATGAGAAGCAGCGAAAATGCCTTTGCCGGTTTCGCAGTTTTCCTCAGTGATTCCTGAAAGACGCGTCGACCTGCGGAATGGAAGGGAGACCAACGGAGATGGACGTCCGACAAGGGATTACGATTGTTGGGGCGGCAAGTGCAGCACTTCTGACGGCCGGGCTGGTTCTTGGCGGAATGAGCGGCGTGCTCTGGCATCTGGGAGATCGCGCCGGGGCTCAAGTGAGTTTCGGTGCGGCCTGTGTCTCAACAGCGGCGTTTCTGATGACGCACATTTTGTTGGTTGCGCTCTTGGCGCTGGGTTTCCTGCAGGACAACATGGAAAAATCGAAGTGAGAACACCGGCCGCAACGACTCAAGGGCCGGAGCCGATGTGTCATGCCGATCAAGTTTCGTTGCCGCCATTGCCGCCAGTTCCTCGGGATCTCTCGGGCCAAGGCCGGCGAGTTGACCGATTGCCCCATGTGCGGCAAGACGATCCGCGTGCCCAATCTCGATGGAAGTATTGGCGCCATCCCCAATCCGGAATTGGATTTGGGCGACGCCGATCTTCTGGAGGCGCTGGACGAATTAGCCGGTATCGGCGGGTCCCCCCCATCGGCAGCGGTGACGGTTCCGCCAAGAATCACTGAGACCCATGACGCCACTGTCGTCAGACCGGAGCCAGTGATTCAGTCGCGGCCGGCGCCCGTCATCCCCGCCCGTGTGGTGCGGCCCGAGGATCAAGACACGATTGTGCAAGTGGCTGTTGATGCCGGTACAGTCGTGTCGGCCGACGATCCGCTCCGCGCGCTATCCGATTCGGCACTTCGGCTGTCACGCCGGGATCAGCGGAGGCAACGCAGCCGGAGAACGACGCTCGGAATGGCTGGAGCCATTGGGGCCCTGCTGCTGGGTCTTGTGAGTCTGGTCTGGTTCTTGAGGGACCCCGGCCCACGCCCGCCGGGCCTGCAGGCATCGGCCGAATCCTCGCCCGCTTTCCCGCCCGCAGTGGCGAACCCGGCGCCCCCCAATGACGTTGTTGAACCGGGTGGCGAAGAACGGGCCGCCCCGGCCATCAACGGGCGCGTCACGTTTGCCTCCGAGAGCAACGCACTGCTGCCGGATGCCGGTGCTCGTGTCCTTTTGCTGCCGGCATCGAAGCCGGGCACCGTAAAGTTGGACGTCGCCGGTTTCCTCGCCGGCGCCGAGCCGATTGATACGGCCGTGGCCCGCGCGGCAATCCGGGCCATGGGCGGCGATGTCGCCACAGCTGACGACGACGGGCGATACGAACTGATTCCGAATGGTCCCGGCGACTACCATCTGCTGGTCATCTCGCGGCACTGCGGTCGCCCCTCGACTCAAACGGTTCAGACGGAACTGCAGGACGTGCTCTCGGCGTTTTTCTTCCGCCCCGCATCACTCGTGGGCAGCTTGTCGTTCCAGTTCGACCGGCTGCGTC
>JAHBXU010000065.1 GCA_019636315.1 Planctomycetaceae bacterium
GTGCAGGCGACGTTCAACCTGGGCTGTCAGATTCGCTGGCTCGACTACAACGACACCTGGCTGGCGGCCGAATGGGGGCATCCATCGGACAACTTCGCATCGATCCTGATGTGTGCCGACTATCTCACCCGTCGCGGCGAGCGCCGGCTGACGGTCCGCGATGTGCTGACCGCCGCCATCAAAGCGTATGAAATCCAGGGCGTGATCGCGCTGGAGAACGCCTTCAATCGTGTGGGACTCGACCATGTGATTCTCGTGCGCATCGCATCGACTGCTGTCGCCGCACAGTTGCTTGGCGGAACACGCGATCAGATCCGGGACGCTGTGAGCAATGCCTGGATCGATGGAGGAGCGCTGCGAACCTACCGGCACGCTCCGAACACCGGATCACGCAAGAGTTGGGCCGCTGGCGACGCGGCGCGACGCGCAGTGCAACTCGCCTTGTGGACACTGGCGGGCGAGATGGGGTATGCGACCGCTCTCTCGGCCCCCACCTGGGGATTTCAGGACAGCCTGTTTCGCGGCCGACCGGTCGTCGTCAACCGGCCGTTCGGCAGTTACGTGATGGAGAATGTGCTGTTCAAGGTTTCTTTTCCGGCGGAATTCCATGCGCAAACGGCCGTGGAAGCGGCCATCCAACTGCATCCCGTCGTCCAGGATCGATTGGACCGCATCCGGCGGATTCATCTCGAAACGCATGAGTCGGCCATGCGGATCATCAACAAGACGGGTCCATTGCACAATCCGGCCGACCGCGACCATTGTCTGCAGTATATGGTGGCGGTGCCCCTGCTCCGCGGCACGCTCACGGCCGAGGATTATGAGCACTCAGCAGCAGCCGATCCGCGGATCGATCTGTTGCGGAGTCGAATGGAAGTGACCGAGAGTCCTCAATACTCGCGCGACTACCTCGATCCCCAGAAGCGGTCGATCGCCAACGCGATTCAGATCGAGTTCGACGACGGCACCCGCAGCGACCGTGTTGAGATCGAGTACCCCATCGGCCATCGCCGGCGGCGCCAGGAAGCGCAGCCGCTGCTGGTCGAAAAGTTCCGGCGGAACGCATCCGTGCGACTGCCGGCGGCGGCCGTCGCGCGGCTGTCCGCATGCTTCGGCGATGGTCACGACCTCGATCAATGGGCGGTCAGCGACCTGATCGACCTGACCATCCCCTGACGTCCGACGAGAATTGAGATGAGCCGCTGACTCTGCCGGTGATCTCATTCAAAGTCATCGAACGGCTCCGGCGAAGCCAGTGGCGAGCGGTGTCCGTCGCCCGGGGAGTTCCTCAACGGATGACCCGCGGGTTGGTCGTTTCGAGGACGTCGTTCGAGCGAGCGCAGCGGCACCGGCCCGACGGGATCGGCCGGACGTTCGTCGCTGACGGGAACCGCTTGCCGCGCGCTTTGTGGATGTTCGCGCGCGAGCAGGGCCTGACCCAGGATGTCTGCAAACAGACGATGTCCGAGAGTCGAGAGCGCTCCCGATGACTGCAGGAACAAACGGGACCGTTCCTCGTGGTGCGCGAACTCGGGCGACGCATCCAGCATGGGGATTCGCTCCCGGTTCGCACGATCGACCAGATGCAGGAGCAGCTCCCCGACCCGATCCGGTGCGCCGGCCGCTTCCATCGCAGAGGCACTGCGGACGGTCGCGGCCGAAGGGACGACGGCGACCACCAGTTCGGCCGATGTCTGACGACAGAACGATTGAATCGCCGCGAGCGGTTCCCAGGTTTGTTGAACGAGGGCCGCATCAGGTGCGGCATTCTCCGCAATTCCAGCGGACGGACTCAGAGAATCACTGACGGATCCTCCGACAGCATCCGGGACGATCTGTTTTCCGAGGTTTTCACCGACCAGCCTGGCCAACAAGAACTCGCCCTCGACCGCACTGACCCAGTCCTTGGGACGCTCTTTCGCTGACGGGTTTTCAACGCACAGCAGGTTGCCGCTGGAATCGAACTTGGCCAGCGGTCGACAGCGGCGGTCATCCTCGACATCCGAAACGTCACAGCAGAGGATGACCAGATCCGGTTGGAGCCCCATCAGCCGCGCGCGGGCCCACGCGAGGTTGAGCAACGGGCAGTGTCCGGGCATCCCGGCGTTCACGACTTCAACCGGTCCATCGAATCCCGGTTGGAGAATCGTCTCCAGCATCCGGCAGAACGTGGCGTCGTCGGCAATGTCGGGAGCGAGCGTTGCGTCGTCCCCCAAGCAGACCACGCGATAATGTCCGGCCGGCTTGGGAACGCTCACTTCCGGACCTCGCAAGCCCAGCGAGTTTGTCCAGAATTCAATTTCCGTGCCGGTTTCGCGTGATCGATGCGTTCCGCGATACCCAAACGGCAACTGCTGATATGTGATGGAGCAAGGTCGGGATAAGCCGCACGCAGGAGCGGCGAGACCACCTTTGAGCATCCCCTGGAGGTGGTGCAGCCGCAGCCCGACCTCGGTCACGCACAGACCGGCGACGATCAGCGCGACCGCGAGTGTGACGTGTTTTAAGGTGCGCACGAGAGGCCGCATCACCGACATCCGTGTCTGGGGCCGCATGGCCGGGCGGGATTGCGAGACCCGATCTCCGGCGAAAACCGGCGAATCCTACCGCAGGGGCCGTTTTGCAACAATGGGAAACTGACGGCTCACCAAAGGGTCCCTGCGGGGATTTCGGCAGGCATCCTCTCCCTCAAGGGGCGAGGGGCCGGAGGTGCGACGGACGATCGATGATTGGGGACATCGCGACCACGGTCCTGTCCGGCCATTGTTGTCGGACGTCGAAACCAGGAAGCCGCATGTTGCAAAACGGCATCGTGGGGTCATTGTTCGGGTGACGTCCATTCCGTCGATCGCATTCGCCAAGGTCTTGCGCCAGACACGAGATCCGTCCACGGCAGGTCAATGGCCGCGGATCGCGGGCCCGATGGCATCGCGATTGCGGCAGACGCCTCAATCGTGGCACGGCAACCGAATCGCTGTGAGTAGCTCAAATGAATTTGCGACAGACGGCGGAGCTGGCGGCTTATGCTTCGATGAGGGCCGAAGGCCTCATCCAACGACCCGCGCCGGTTTCAACCGAGTCGCTCCACGGCTATTGGAAGGCGTCGCAGATCCGCCTGAAGTGCTGGTTCGCGGGCCTGCGCGCCGCCTCGTGCGTAACGGCGTTCGGACAGCAGCGATCGGCGCAGCAACTCTCGAATCGCGTCCGCCTTTCTCGTTCAATTCTTGTGGCCGAGATGCTCACCAGAACCTGGTCCACAGTTCTTCAATCGCGGGACGTGTTCCATCGAGACGATCGGACGGGGGACCTCGTCCGAAACGTGTTTCGCGGACAGCGGGAAGCTCGCAACGAAGTCCTGCAGCTGATGGCGGACGAGACCTGCCTGCCGGCGGCGGAAGCAGCCTCCCTGGATCGTCTGCGGCGCCGCATCGAACGCTGGACCGACATGCTCCTTGGTCCGCTGGCCGCCAAATATGGCGTTACCGAGTTTGCCTATGACATCGACCGGGCTCTCGAGACGACACTTTCCAATTCGCACGATCGTCCGCTGAATGAAAACGATGCAGCACGGCAACTGATGCATGTCGGACTCTCGCGTGCCATCCCGGCCGAGACCGGCGGGGATCGTGTGATTGCGGCTCTCGACGCGACTGTGGCACAGACGATTTTCAGTGCAATCTCCCCGGGACGCTCCCAGAGCACGCCGCCGGCCGACGCCCGAACCGTGACGCAGGACAACGTGTCCGCTCCACCGCATGGCGCCCCTCTCGCCACGCCTGACGGCAACCGGAGCAGGTGGACCAGGGGCCTTCGGTTCGCCGAGCTTTATCGATCGTCCGAACGCCGGCGCAACACGCGTTGATGCCGACACTCTGCCGTCGGAGGACGATTGTCGGATTCTCTGGCGCCGAAGAGTTGAGCCAGCAGAATCGGCCTGCGGCTGTCCAACGATCACTCCATCTTAGCGGGAAGGTCGTCTGACCGCCGGTTCACCCGCCGAACGCTCCATAACGGCGGACGCCGCGCGCGAAGGCGATTCGGTTCATCATCACGAGGCCGATCACCCAAACCAGTCCGATCAGCAGTTCGTGCGCCAGTTCGCTGTGAGTAAACCGGCCGAGCATGATTGCGGACGGGGTGTAGGCCAGGTACTGAAACGGCAGAAAGCCGACGATTCGCAGAATGTACGGGGGCAGCAGGTCGAGCGGGATCATGTGCCCCGAGAGAAAGAAATTCAGCATCATGTAAATGAACAGCAGCGAGTGCACTTCCAGAAACCAGAACGCAATCAGTCCGATCAGCGACTCAATCAGGAATCCCAGCAGAAAAGCCATCGCCAACGAAACTCCGAAACCGGCCAGCGTCAGACCATCGGGCCAACCCGAGAAGTAATCGCGACACAGCCAGAACACGAGCGCAAACGGCCCGATGGCGATGACGTAGTAGACGATTTTGTGAGCCACCCGATGCCAGAACAGGTAGCTCAGCATGTCGATCGGCTGCGTGAGGTACTTCTTAATCGAACCATCGCGTACGCTGAGTGCCACGCCGCTTGCCAGTCCGGGCATGCTGGAAAAGGCGCGGGCCACCATCGCCAGCAGGTAGTACGCCACCATGTCCTGGTAGCGAAACCCCATGATCTCTTCGCGTGGTTCGGACGTTCCCACCGCGAAGATCGCGCCCCAGAGAAAGATCTGGGTGATGATGGGGAGAAAGCGGAACAACGTGCCGATCGCAAAGTCGGCTCGATACACGAGCCGCTCCTCGATGCAGGTTCGCAGAATCACCCAGGTCACACGCAGGCTGCCCATCATGCCGATGATCGTCGGACCTGACGGGCCAGCGGTCAAGCCAAACCGAAGTCACTGTTCCGCATCGAGTCCATCGGCCCGGCAAAGCGGCGGCCACCCGCACCCGTGGAGGTTGTTCATCGCTCGTGGCGTCCAGCCACGTCTCAAGTGAGCGGAAATTATCGACAGAGTATGTTACTCTCAACGTTGTGTCCTGATCTGCACGCGCGGTCGTTCCGATCGTCGCCCGTTCGGGTGATGTGCGTTTAAGGAACCGGTCCGCGAGGTCGCAGGTCAAGTGGGACGTTTCATGTCTCCTTGTTTGAAATGTGAGCCGGTCCATGAACGACGCCGCTCAGCCCTATGATTTCTCTCAGCAGGCGGAGATCCGACAACCACGGATTCGCACCGGTTTGGCCGTATTTACAATTGCTTTTGCGGCCGTTTGCGGCGCGGCTTTGATCTTTCGCGATCCTCTGTTCGAGTTCGCCGGTTCATTTCTGGTTCCGGCCCCTCCTCCCGATCTCAACCCGGACGATGTCGTGCCCGCCGGTCTCCAGGGGGACGAGCGGTTGATGTACACGCTCTCCGAAGCGGGCGGACAGGCCGCGAAGGATGCGGTCGTCGAGATCGCCGCGAAGGGAGACCAACGGTACGTCGCCGTGCTGCTGGAAGCGCTGATTGCGGCCGAAGAAAGCCCGTCAGGTCATCAGCGCATCGGTTATCACCACTACTACAAGGGACTCATGAAGCTCATTGGCGGCGAACCCATGCCTCCGGAAGATGTGATGGATGCGGTCTCCCAGAGATTTATGGAATGGTACACCTCCTCGGATCTGAATAGTCCATCGGGTTATGTCGGATGGAAGGGGAATCTGCTGGGGCGCATTGATCCGGTTTATGGAGAACTGTTCTACGAAGGCGTTCCGGCCAACATTCGGATCGAAGAAGTTCGTTCGTTCCGCCGCGGATTCGACTTGTCTCCGACGCTCAACGACCCGCAGATGATTCCCGCGTCTGAAGCGACTTATCTCTCGCCCGAAGAACCTGTGTTCGGCATCGAGATCAACGGCGAAGCGCGGGCCTATCCAGAACGGATCCTGCAGTGGCACACGGTTGTGAATGATGTGATTCATGAAACACCGGTCACGTTGGCGTATTGCGCAAATTCCGGTACGGCCGCGGCGTATGATGGGCGCGGCACGGACGGCAACGTGTATACGTTCGGTGCCTCGGGACTGATTTACCGTGGCAACCAGCTGCTCTTCGATCGCGAGACGCGCACGCTGTGGAGTCTGCTGACCGGAGAACCCGTCATCGGCAAGGGCGTCGATGCCGACGCACGTCTGAATCTGGTGCCCACCGTCGTGGTGACCTGGGACCAATGGCGGACACAGTTTCCTGAAACCACCGTGCTGAGTCTCCCCGCTGACTCCGCCGCTGACTACAAGATTGGAGCAGCACACGGAGACTATTCTGCTTCCCAAGAAGCGGTCCATGCTTATGGTCCACACGACGGCCGGTTGCCGCCCAAGTCACGAGTGTATGGATTGGAGTTCGAGCAGACTGCCAAGGCGTTTGCACTCAGCGATCTGGCAGAACAACAGGTCGTCAACGACACCGTGGGGGGGAGGTCCGTCGTGTTGGTTTCGACGCGGGGCACGATCCCGATCCACACGACGTTCGATTTCCGGGACGCGCGAGGAAGGCCGCGACCGATGGAGATCGACTACGACGCCGGCGGCGAAGTACGCGTCTACGCGAGGAATGTCCACTCGTTTCAGCCGGGGGCCGATCCCGACACGCTATTGGACGAAACGGGCCGCGCCTGGAAGGTGACGACCGACGCGTTGGTGTCTGACGGCGAAGAGCGGCTGCCACGAATCAACGGTGTTGAAGCCTATTGGTTTGCATGGTCGCAGCACCACGTCGGGACGGATGTCTTTCCCTGACGTCCGAGAAGGGGAAGGGACTAAAAATCGCCGATTGGTTCACGATCGTCGCGCTGCGCGAGGCGGCGAAACGTCGTGAAGTCGATGCCGTCGTAGAGAAACCGCACAGAGGTGTCGGCCATGCCTGCATGGAACCCTCCCCCGTGATGGCTTGAGAACCCGCCGATATAAGTGTCCACGTTGGGCCGCACCTGCACTGGGAACGGCGCGTCCTGCCCAGCCGTTCCCAATACGAGAGATGCCGGTCCCTCCCAATAATCGGGATGATCCGCGAGCCCCGCCGGTCGAAACGCGCCGGGAACAGCGGCCACCCAGGTCGCTTCCGCATCGATCGGCGCGCGATCGGGGCTCGTGATGTACCGTCCGACCCGCTCGCCCAGCAGGATGGTATTGGAACAGCCGTCGCGGACCTTGGAGATCGGCACGTAACTGTTGCGGTAGAGAATTCCCGGGCCGGGAGGAGCCCCGGGTTGTTCGGCCAGGCTGCCGAATCCATACATGCCGACGTAGCTCGATGTACCGAGCAAAAATGGTCCCCAATCGAGCTCGACTTCAAATGCCGGTCCGGCCATCGCCGTCGGACACAGGAACGTCGTGATGAACGAGCTCGCTAGACCAAAGTTCGCGGGATCGGTCGCATCGACGTGAAAATCAATTCCGGATGCCATCGCGCCTTGTTCGAGAAGTCCCAGGATCATGCTTCCCCAGGCAAATCCTGACCCCGTCTCCGCAGGGGCCGCGTCATCGGGCCGCACGTCGCGCGATACGTATCCCGGCGGAAAAGTCTCATGCAGATCGTGGTACATGCCGAGCGCCAGATTGAGCTGCTTGAGATTGTTTTGACATTGCGCGCGGCGCGCGGATCGATGGGCTCGCGAAATTGCAGGAATCAACAGCGACAAGAGCACGCCGATAATGCCAAGACAGACCAGCAGCTCGAGGACGGTGAACCCTCGCGATGGATTGCGACGGTCAGGGGCCGTTCGTCCACAGACCGCCGACCGACGTGAAAGCTTCAAATCCATGGGAGAATTCTCAAGGGACCCGGCGTGCAACTGGAGGTTGTACGCCGGCAACACAGGGAGTGTTGGAGATTGTCGGTCCGCGGCCGCCATTTCGCCAGTCTGGAGTTGACGGCGGCGATGACTGATTCAACGTCAAGAGAACCGATGCAGCGGTCAGGGAATTCCATTCGAGCGGCGCGGCATCTGGCGGGAGACGCGGCGTTGCTGCGAATGGCGTGGGGGACGTTGATCGACTAATGTAGCGGCAGGCCCCGGAGGAGCCGCCGAGAGGCGCGCCGGTGCGGATTGCCCATGCACGAGAGGATGTCATTGCAGCGCCCATCGCCGCGCTGCACCGACGCGGTTGGTGTTGAAGATGCCCCGAGTTCGCCTTGCCGTTGCGACGGCCCGGTTCTCACGCGACCTGCGAGATGTGGTGAGGCTCGCATCCGAAACCGGCGCCTCCGGCCTGCAGTTCGACGCACGCCAGCAGTTGAAGCCGACCGATCTGAGTGAGACCGGCCGTCGGCAACTGTTGCACACGCTGGGAGAGCGCGAACTGACGGTCGCCTCGCTGACCTTTCCCTTGCGCAAGCCGCTCTACGATCAGGAGCAACTCGACTTGCGGATTGCCGCCATTAAACAGGCGATGCAGTTCGCCTGGGACCTGAAGTCCCGCGTGCTCACGTGTCGCATTGGACGTATTCCGGATGCGAACGATTCTCGCGACGTTTCGCGTTTGCACGAAGTCCTCTCCGATCTTGCAGCATATGGCGACCGTGTGGGAGTCACCTTTTCAATCATGCCCGCGGGCGATCCACCGGGCGAGATTTCGTCGCTCATCCATCAGATCCGTACAGGTCGGCTGGGTATCGACTTCGATCCGGCGGAACGGATCATGTCGCGACACAATCCCTTATCTTCGTTGCGCGAATTGCACGAGGTGGTTTCGCACGTCACGGTCCGTGATGCGCTGCGTGACGCCGACGGCGCTGGCCGGGAAGTGATTGTCGGTCGCGGGGAGAGCGACTGGCCGGCCCTGTTGGCTGCTCTCGACGAGATGAATTTCACGGGCTGGATGACGGTCGACCGCACGACGGGGAGCGACCCCTCTGGGGACGCGGCACGTGCCGTCCAGTACGTGAAGAACGTCGCCGGCCCATGACCGAGATTCTGACCGTCGCTCAACTCACTCGGCAGTTGAAGGATTGCCTGGAGGGGAACTTTCCATTCGTCGCGGTGCAAGGGGAAGTGTCGAGTTGCACGTACGCCGCCTCGGGACATCTCTACTTCACGCTCAAGGACGAACAGGCGCAGCTCCGCGTGGTGATGTGGAAGCGGGCCGCCTCCCGGTTGAAATTCGAGATCACCGACGGAATGGAGATGGTCGCCGTCGGGTCGATCGAACTGTATGCCGCCCGCGGAGCATACCAACTCGTCGCCGAGGAATTGATACCGCACGGCATTGGTCCGCTCGAACTGGCGTTCCGACAGTTGCACGAGCGACTGCAGGCGGAGGGGTTGTTCGATCCCGCGAGAAAGCGTCCACTGCCTCGTTTTCCGCGACGAATCGCCGTGATCACCAGCCCGACCGGCGCGGCCATCCGGGACATCCTCCAGGTGATGACGCGCCGCTGGCCGCTCCTCGACGTCGTGCTGCTGCCGGTCGCCGTCCAGGGGGACGCAGCCGCGCCGCAGATTGTCCAAGCCCTGGAGACGGCCCCGAGAATTGATGGCGTCGACGTCGTGATCGCCGGCCGCGGCGGCGGAAGCCTTGAAGACTTGTGGGCGTTCAACCAGGAGATCGTCGCGCGGGCAATCGCCGCATGTCCGCTACCCGTGGTGAGCGCCGTCGGTCATGAAATCGACGTGACCATCGCCGACCTCGTCGCCGACTGCCGCGCCCTGACGCCCAGCGAGGCAGGCGAACTGACCGTGCCCGACATCGCGGAAATCCAGGCGCACCTGCAGCACATGGCCCGGCGGCTGGTTGCCTCGCTCCGCGAGCAGTCGGCTTCCGCGCGACGGCAGTTCGATCTGCTCGCCTCCCGACGTGTCCTGCGACAGCCCTACGATCGGCTTCAGCAGCACGCACAACGTCTGGACGAATGGCACGCCCAACTTGTCCGCGCCATGCAGCGACGGGTCCGCCACGAGGAATCGCAAGTCGCCCGTATTGCAGCCGCGTTGAACGCGCTGAGTCCGCTCAAGGTTCTGGAACGCGGATACAGTATTGCCGAGTCCGAGGACACGGGACGTGTTCTGCGATCAGCAAGCGATGTCGCGACCGGAGATCGACTGGTCACGCGACTGCTCGACGGCCGCGTCATCTCGCAGGTCGTGCATGTCGAGCCGAACGAATCGCAGCACACAGAGGATTGAGCCGCCATGACCAGTAAGAAACGCCAGAAGTCGGAATCCTCACTTTCCTTTGAAGCCGCGTTGGGCCAACTCGCCGAGATTGTCGGGGAGTTGGAGGACGGTTCCGTCGGTCTGGAAGAGTCGCTGGCGCGGTTCGAAAATGGGATGCGGCTCTTGAGGCATTGTCATCAGGTGCTCTCCCAGGCCGAGCAACGAATTGAGCAGCTCACGGGATTTGATGCCGAGGGCAATCCGCTGACGCAGCCGCTCGAAAGTTCCGCGACCATTGACCAACGCACGGAGTCCGCGGGGCGGCGTCAGCGGGCGCCGCGTCCCGTCACGGCGGAAGATGGCGAAGAGCCGCCGTCACCACGATTGTTCTGATGCGTTCGAGCAAAGCGGGCCTCGTTGCTGATGCGACGGACTCAAAAGCAAGAACTCTCTGCATAAAATCTGCATAAAAGGGGTGCCGTCCGGCGGAATCCGCCTAAGATTCAAGAGAAGACCGCGCAGAACTTGCGAAACAGGGGCTGCACCGGCTGGGGGCGGCACAATTCGTGTTGACAATCGGCGCGACGGTGTGGATAAATGCTAGTGATGACTCGGATCAGGCAACGAAACACCGACCGTGACGGACGTTCCCGCTGCATAACAAGCGGCGGCTTTCGACTGTTGATCGCGCGTTGCCTGCTGATCCCCTTGCTGGCTGTGGCTTCCGTTGGGATCGAGGCCGGTTCGCGTCCCTT
>JAHBXU010000650.1 GCA_019636315.1 Planctomycetaceae bacterium
TCCACATCCGATCGCGCTGCTGGCGCCCGGACGGGTTCCGCCGCGGCTGTGCACACTGGAGCGCAAAGCCGAACTCCTCGCTCAAAGCGGCGTCGACGTGCTGATCGCCTACCCCACGGACCGCGAGTTCCTCAGTCTGTCGCCGGATGAATTTTTTCAGCGCATCGTCTGCGGCGAACTCCAGGCACTGGGGTTGGTGGAAGGACCGAACTTCTGTTTCGGTAAAGACCGTGCGGGGGATGTCGAGCGACTGAGGACGCTCTGCGACGCCTCTGGTCGGCAGTTGACCGTTGTCGATGCGGTGATGCAAGGCGACGCGGTCGTTTCGTCCAGCGCCATCCGCACGGCCCTTCGCGAGGGGCGCGTGTCCGACGCAGCCGCCATGCTCGGAAGACCTTATCAACTGAGCGGCCGCGTCTGTTCCGGTGCGGCCCGGGGACGCGCCATGGGATTCCCAACCGCCAATCTGGCGGAGATCGAGACCTTATTGCCCGCTGACGGCGTGTATGCAGGACGCGTGACGTTTGATGGGATGGAACGCGCAGCGGCCGTCCACCTGGGACCGAATCCCACCTTCGCCGATCAGGATCGCAAGCTCGAAGTTCACCTGCTCGACTTCAACGGCGACCTTTACGATCACACACTTTCCGTCGACTTGCTGGCCCGTGTTCGCGATACAATGCATTTTGCCAATGTCGAGGCGCTGCGCACTCAACTCCACGAAGACATCGCCAACGTTCGCCACCTCTGCGGCACGCCAGTCATCCGCGAAACGTAATTCACACCGACCGCCGCTCCCTCTCGCAGATCCGACATCCTGATGACCATCGACTGGCGCCCCCTGCAGGAACTCATCGCGTCCCACGAACGGTTCGTACTGACAAGCCACGTTCGCCCGGACGCCGACGCCATCGGTTCCGAGATGGGCATGGCTTTACTCCTGGAATCGCTCGGGAAAACCGTGCGGATCGCCAACCCGTCGGCAACGCCCAACCATCTCAAGTTTCTTGATCCCGAGGGGCGAATTCTGAAGCTCGGAGAGGGGATTAAGCCGGCGGAGGTCCGTGAGACCGAGGTGCATCTCATCCTCGACACGAGTTCCTGGCAACAGTTGGCGGACTTCCGCAAGGTGCTCGAATCGACGCCTGCCAGGAAGATCGTGATCGACCATCACGTCAGTTCGGACGATCTGGGAGCGGTGGAGTTCAAGGACGTGACGGCGTCGGCTACGGGTGTGCTGGTCGCAGAATTTGCGGCGTTTCTGGGCATTACGCCGACACGCGACATGGCGGAGAAGATGTATTGTGCCATCGCCACCGACACGGGCTGGTTCCGTTTTTCAAACACGGACGCCCGCACGCTGCGCACGGCCGCCTGGCTCATCGATTGCGGCGTGGAACCGAATCTGTTGTATCAGCAGCTTTACGAGCGATCCTCACTCGCACGTCTCAAGTTGCATGGCATTGTTCTCAGCCGCGTGGCCGTCACCGACGACGGTCGACTTGCCCATACATATGTTCTGCAACAGGACTTCAAGGAGACCGGCAGTCATCCGTCCGATACGGAGGATCTGGTCAACGACTGTCTGACCATCGAAGGGACGGAGTGCGCGTTCATCATCGTCGAACAGATGTCGGGGCAGGTGAAGATCAGCTTTCGCAGCCGCTCGGAACTGGACGTGGCGGCGGTGGCGGAGCAGTTCGGCGGGGGGGGCCACAAGAAGGCGTCCGGCGCCATGCTTCCCGGCCCGCTGGCGACGGCTCAACAACGGGTATTGCAGGCCATGCTGGCGGCGATGACCCCGCAGCCCGTCGATGCACCGCCGGTCGAGTCAGAATGAGCGTGCGGCCATCGAGTGATAGTCCGTCGGCCTGATCGCGGCCGCAGATCTCTTGAGGTGCTTCCGCTTGAGCGGACAGTCCATTTTCTTATTTGCAGACGGCTGGCCGCCTCTTGAACGTCGCCGCGACGACCTGCCGTTGCTGTTCCTTGACCTGACTTTCGCAATTGGCCTGTTCTCATCGAGCCGACCCGAATCAAGGAATCATCTGTCCGAATTCCAGAAACAGATCAGTGATTTAGAATCAACCGTCCGATCGCTACAGAGGATTCAATGGCGCCAGTGCGGCATGGTTTGCGTGCGCTTGGCACACATGAACCTGTTGATGACGAAGTTGGCGCAAACTCACGAGCAGTTGCTGCCCGGGAAAAGGAGAGTCCGCAGTGGTTGCAGGGCGTTGATAGAGATCTGTTTCGAGTCGATCGACCAGTTCGATCAGTTCCTTGTCGCCGGATTGATCGACCCAGCGACGTACAACGATCGGCTTGGATGACGGGGAACGATGATCGAGCCACGCGGTCAGCGCCGCAAGAATGCACCGGCGATCGTTCGTTCGGCAGGCCGTCTCCAATGCGGAAAAGAGAACGGCTTCTTCGTGGACCTTGTCGGGCCGGCGGCGCAACAGGAGCGAGGTCATCGTCGCGATTGTTCCGAGAGCCAATGTGATTCCGACAAGCCAGAGCCAGCGTGAATTCCGCGGATCGGGTGGGCTCTTCTGTGCGGTTTCAGAAATCCGGGGAGGTCCGGCGACGGAAATCGTTCTTCCCGCAAGCGTTTCCTGCTTCAAATCTTTGTCATCAAGCTTCCACCAGGCCAGCGACAAACCGGGCAGCGCATAGCTTCCCGGTTTCTCGAAAACATAGGTCACGCTTTCAACGCGTTGCCCCGCCAGGGAGCCGCGCTCGCTGATGTCATTCACGAATGGTGATTTCGGGTAAACACCGACTCCCTCAATCGGATCGAACGAGAGCGGCGGGAACTCCATGCCGGGGATGTCGTCGGCTTTCATCGTGATGGTGCGTGTGACGGCCTCTCCGACCTTGGCCGAGGTGACGTCGGGCGACCACGATTGGTCAAACGTCAGTTGGTTCGTGCTGATCATCGTCTGGAGTTTCTCCGCTCCGGGAGGAAGCTGTGCGGAGAACTTCAGCAGCTCTGTCTTCACGTCAAAAGGCGTTACCGGCTTGCCATAACCGGCGGATGACGAGAACCGCACGGAAAAGGCCGGCACGATGAACTCACCCGCCCGCTGCGGAAACAAGGCGAACTCATGCAACTGCGTGACGTAGGAGACATCCTCGATTGTCTCGTTACCGATTGTCGGCGACCCGGAAAGTTTCAGCACGATCAAGCCGGACACTTCGGGAAGATCGAACGCCGGCACACCTTCGATCGAGAATCCCGGCGCCAGGATCTTGACTGTCAACGGTACGCGCTGACCGACCCAGACGTCACCATCGGCGTTCAGCTTCGCTTCGACCTTCCCCGTGAGAT
>JAHBXU010000651.1 GCA_019636315.1 Planctomycetaceae bacterium
GTTCTTGCCGCGCCAATTGGTGAAAGTGTATGCGAATTCCATCAGCGCCTCATCCCGCTCCAGCGGAGGGACGCAGCCTGCAAAGACATCGCGAATCGCGTCGTTGGCTGTGGCGCCGATCAGCCACTGCATGTAGGAGATCTCTCCCTGTTCCGACTCGGCGACGTAGCACGTCGGCACATGTCGATTGAGCATGGGCAACCGGCGCGGGCGCTCCTTGAGAACGTTCGCCAGATCGCCGGGTCGCAGTTCGCGAATGGTGAACGGCACGCGCGCCCGCGGCGCTTCAAATGGCTCGGCCAGATCGCGCCGCAGGCAGAACGACACTTCGGTCGACCAGAAGCGTCGCTTCAACTCTTGAATGATTTCCGCAAACTCCCCGTTGCGCGCAACGAGGAACAGCATTTTGAGCTTCGTCAACATGGCCCGCACGTTCTGATCGATGCGGACTCCCTTCCTGAGCGACTCCCAGGGGCATCTCCTGAATCGCGCCCCGTCTCCAGTCTAGCCGCCCCGCCAGACGATTGGGAATCCCGAATCGCGGTATGGCAGCCGCAAAACGGGCGATGGCCGGCAAGGAGGCGGTTGCCCGATCAGGACTCGCGGCGTGACTTGATCGCACACCGACACGCGATCGCCGTCAGGTCGCCGAGTTGTCTCGAGCGGCAGCGACGTGCGAGATCCCCGCTGCACAGACACGGTTGGGTCACTTTGAGACCTCAAACTCGCCCGCCTTGTAACGGGTCCAATAATCATTGAGGTCACGGCGGACCTGCGGACTGAGCAGCACGACGCCAATGATGTTGGGGAACGCCATTCCGAGGATCATCAGATCGCTCAGGTCGAGCACATTGGTGGACGAAACAATCGATCCCAGGAACACGGCCATGAGAAAGATCATGCGATACGCCATCGACGACCGGTCACCGAACAGATAGGCCCAGCATCGTTCGCCATAGTATGACCAGGAAATCATTGTCGAATACGCGAACAGGAATACGGCCAGGGAGAGGACATGGGGGAACCATGAGATGTGCTCTCTCATGGCGGACGACGTCAAGCCGGCCCCCTTGTTGGCGGCGATCAGATGCTGGTAATCGGGATTCTGATAGGCTCCGGTCACCACGATGACGAGCGCGGTCATCGTGCAGATGACCACCGTATCGATGAACGGCTCAAGCAATGCGACAATTCCCTCACGGACGGGATACCGCGTTCGTGCGGCTGAGTGGGCAATGGCCGCCGACCCGACTCCCGCTTCGTTCGAAAATGCGGCCCGCTTGAAGCCCTGGACGAGCACGCCGATCACCCCCCCATAGGCGGCCGCCGGCGAGAACGCCCCGTCAACGATTTCGGAGAATGCTGCGGGAACGTGCGCGGCGTTCTTCAGCAGAATGAACAGGCACGCCAGCATGTAGATGCCGCACATGAGCGGCACGATCAGCTCGGCGGTCTTCGCGATGCGCCGGATGCCGCCCAGAATCACCAGTCCCACGAGTCCGGCCATGATCAGCCCATAGACCCAATTGTGATCTGCGAAGAAGGGAATGGTTTCCTCGACGGCATTCAAGGACTGATTCACCTGAAACGCGCATCCCCCTCCGAACGAACCGCCGATGCACAGGACGGCGAACACGACTGCGAGCACGGATCCGAACGGTTTCATCCCCAGCTCGCTCAGGCCTTTGGACAAATAGAACATCGCGCCGCCCATCACGCGGCCGTCGGGGCGGACTTCGCGGAACTTCTGCCCCAGGGTGCATTCGGCGAACTTGGACGACATCCCCAGCAGCCCGGCGACAATCATCCAGAACGTCGCCCCCGGTCCCCCGACGGAAACGGCTATCGCGACACCCGCAATATTGCCCAGGCCGACGGTCGCGGAGAGAGCGGCAGCGAGCGCCTGAAAATGGCTCACCTCACCCGAACCGCTGGGGTCGTCATAGCGGCCGGCCGTCACGAGGATCGCATGCTGAAATCCCCGCACGTTGATGAATCCCATATAGACCGTGAAGAATGTGGCCCCCACGATCAGCCAGAGGACAGCGAGAGGGATATTGACCCGATCGGTCCAGAACGCCACATCAAAGAACAACACGCTGGCGAGCCAACCGACCAGTGTGCCAGCCGCGAGATCAATCCATCGCTCGAAGGCGCGAAATGCGCCTTCCGTCACCGGCTCAGAAGGCGTCGCTTCGGAGAGGACCGCGATGGACGGCTCGGCGGGCCCTTCGGATGGTCCGTCCTGCGCAAGCGAGGTCGTGGTCAACGCTGAGCACGCCAGGAGCACGATTAGCAAACATTTGGAAACCGTCATGTGCTGCCTCCTGGGCTGAACCAGTCAGAATCCCTCAAGTTCGTGAGAGTCTACCGGACAATGAGTTATGACGAAACAGGAATGCGAGTTCCCGAAAGCGAGAATATTCGCAGGGATCGTTGTCGAAATTCTTGGCGAGCGCTACAATCGAATTGGGAACCGCTGGGGGAGCGAATAGACCATGCAAACGGACATGCTACGGCCGGATCGGGAATTTCTGGCCTGCCTCAACCGCATTGGGAGCGGGACGGTACAAAACCTCTGTGACGAGTTGGGGGTCACAGCGACCGCCGTTCGTCAGAAATTGGCGCGGGTGATGTCGGCCGAATGGGTCGAGCGGCAGACCGTTTCGGCGGGAAGGGGACGTCCTTATCATGTTTATCACGTCACGGATAAAGGGCGTCGTCAACTCGGGAACGACTATGGCGAATTGGCGAGACTCATGTGGCGCGAGTTACGGGCCATTGAGGACCGGGAGGTCCGTACACGGCTGATGACTCGACTGCGAGACGCACTGGTGGAACGATATCGTCCGCCGCAGATCTCTGGTTCTCTAAGCGACCGATTTCAGCATTTGCAACACGCGCTTCGTGAACAGGGTTTTCAAGTCGACGTGAATCAGCGGGAGTCGGGCGCCGGGTTGCTCCCTGTGCTGCGCGAACACAGTTGCCCGTATTTCGATCTCGCTGAGGAAGATTCGTCCATCTGTGATCTCGAACAATCGGTGTTCGGCGAAGTCCTGGGGGTGCCAGTCACACTGACGCAATGTTGCCGCGACGGCCATTCCTGTTGCGAGTTTCAGGTGTCGTCAGTTTCCGAGCAGCCGCAGCAACAATTTGAAAATGTGGGCTAGACGGGGCTCCGCAGAGGTGTCCCCGCGTTGGGTATTCAGACATAAGCAGGAATTGAACCGTTTGCTCACCACGAAGACGTCAGTCGTGGAAGCGGATGATTGGCATTGTTCGACAGGAGCAGTACAGTCGCCGAGCCAACCGTTGGCGGGTGAATGGTTGTGGC
>JAHBXU010000652.1 GCA_019636315.1 Planctomycetaceae bacterium
GGGAAGACAAAGTCGTCGACCCGGCCACGGCGCGCGCGTTCGTCGATGCGGCCAGGCCCTACTACGAGCACGACCCGGAGCGACTTCGACTGGTGATCTATGAAGGCTTCGGACACAATCTCCCCCGCGACGTCGTGAAGATGTACACGGAGCACTGGTTCCATCTGTATTTGCATCCCACCAATCCGCCTCCCGAGTCGGTGCATCGTCCGGCCAGTCTCGATGACAGCGTCAAGCGAACCCAGATCAACGCCGCCAGGCACCGGGACGTCGTCGGAGGTACGGAGGAATGAATCGCCGTCCATGGACGCCATGAAGTTGCTCGAAGCGCCGACGTTGCGTGTGGCGAATGGAAACTCTGATGAGCGCACCTCAAAAGACCGGCCGCGCAACGATTCCCCCGACGGAAGCATCGATACTCGAGATTCTGGATGATCGCGCCGAATCGCTTCCCGACAGGACGGTTTTTACGTTCCTCGATGAAGGAGAGCACGAGGCGGCATGGTTGACATACGCCGGTCTGCAGCGGCGAGCGCGGGCCATTGCCGCGGAGTTGCAGCAACACACGGTCGTCGGCGACCGTGTGTTTCTCGTTTATCCGTTCGAGCTGGAAGTCATCGCGGCACTGTTTGCCTGCTTCTCTGCGGGTGTCATCGCTGTGCCAACGCCTCCGCCGCGCATGGAACTTCTCGAAGACGGACTGGCGCCGCTTGCCGCCCTCGTCAAAGACTGCGAGCCGGCCGTTATTCTTTCAGGAGGAGTTGTCGCCGAGCAACTGCAGGCTCTGCTGAGTCAAAGGAGCGAGTTTTCGCGGTGTGTGTTCCTCAACACGGACGCGATCGCTGATGAGCGTGCCGCGGACTTCGCCGCCGTGACGATCGATCGTGACACGCGTGCCGTGCTGCAATATACGTCCGGTTCGACGGGACTGCCGAAGGGCGTGATGATCAGTCACGGCAATATCCTTCACAACTCTTACGTCATTCAACTGGCATTGCAGCATCGCACGGCGACCCCTCCGCCGCCGGCGACGCGCTGGGAGGCGGTTTGCTGGCTCCCCTATTATCACGATATGGGGCTGATCGCCGATATCATTCAACCGGTATTCGCCGACGGCCCGAGCTATCGGTTCTCGCCGCTGGTTTTGCTGCAGCGGCCCGTTCGCTGGCTGGAAGCAATCAGCCGCTATCGAGCGCACACCAGCGGCGGTCCGAACTTCGCGTATGATCTGTGCGTACGGCGCATTTCGGACGATCAGAAGACGTCGCTCGATCTCTCGTGCTGGAACGTCGCCGCGATCGGCGCAGAACCGATTTCGCCGCACACGATTGAACGGTTTGCTGACGCCTTCGCCTGTTGCGGATTTCGCAAGGAAGCGTTCTATCCCTGCTATGGTCTCGCGGAGGCGACGCTCATTGTGAGTGGCGGCGACAAGCAAGCGGCGCCCGTGCTGCGGACGTTTCCGGCGGCCGAACTGGCGTTCCGTGCCAGTGACGCGATCTCTCCGCATGCACCAGAGACACGCCCCATCAGCACCGATGTCGATGGGGAGTCGGTGCTGGTCGGTTGCGGACATGCCTGGACCGATCACGAGATCGTGCTCGTCGATCCGGAGTCCTGTCACGAATCACCTGAGGGGGCGGTTGGAGAAATCTGGTTCGCCGGTCCGTCGGTCGCCGAAGGATACTGGGGCCGTGCCGCGGAAACTCGCGAGACATTCAATGCGTATCTCAGTGAAAGCGGGCGGGGTCCATTTCTCAGAACCGGAGATCTGGGCGTGATTCGAGACGGTGAGCTCTTTATCTGCGGACGCATCAAGGACCTGATCGTCATCCGCGGCCGAAATCACTATCCCGAGGACATTGAGGCGACGGTCAGCCGCGTCCATGAAGCCTTTCCTCCGTCCGGCAGCGTGGCGCTCGGCTGCGTGATTGATGGCGAAGAGCGGCTGGTGCTTCTGCAGGAAATCGACCGGCGTACTCGAAAGCTCGATCTGAGTGAACTTGCCCGTGAGATCCGCCGACGCGTCGCCGAGCAACATCAGCTTCAAGCTCATGAGATCCTGTTCCTGCAAAAAGGCGCGCTTCCCAAGACCACGAGCGGCAAGGTTCGACGTCGCGATACGCAACATCGATACCTCACGGGCCAATTGTTGCAATGGGCGCCAAAAGCGAACACGACGGAATCCTGACGGGGACGTAGCGAAACGGTATGAACAGCGGGCTCCATCTGACATAGTGGCGCCGGACGTGTCGCACGGCGCCGCCACTTTCGACACGAACGGATGGATCAGGCGACTGGAAGATCTTGACAGGAGTTTGCAATCGACATGCCGAGTCAGTCAGTCCCGAACTCTCGCGGAGGATATCGCTTTCTCCTGGGAATCGATCCCTATTCGTCGGGCGTTGTGGCCGAGCCGGGGTATGAAATTGTGCATGCGACACTGGCGAGGCCGGTCGCGTGGGAACAAGGCTTGAACGCGGTTCGGCGGTATCTGGAAGGGATCGAACGACCGCGGCACGCGCTCTGCGGCGTCGAATTGCGTTGCCCCGAGCCATTCTCCTTCGAAGGATTCGCCGCATTCAACCGTCGGTACCATGCCGTGCTCGCGGAATGGGATCTGCTCGTCGACGGGCAGAACCCGGTGGCCCGCACGAACGTCTCACCGGTGGCGTCGCCGCCCGATGAGTCCGTGCTCTACGGCTTCTCTTACACGGTACCGCAGGCCGACGCGCGTCCCTCGTTTGTTGTGGCCGGCGGCGGCGAACTCCGCGAGGGGGGCTTGAATGCAAGTCAGATTGTTCGCTGCGGCGAGACGTCGCCGGACGCGCTCCTCGACAAAGCCGCGCACGTTGTGGACATCATGCGGCGGCGGCTGATGGGGCTCGGTGTGGAGACGGCGCGGCTGTCCGCAATCAACATCTATTCGGCCCATCCCATCGACGCCATTGTGCCGCAAATCATCGTGCCGGCGTTGCCACAAGGAGCCCTCATTGGCATTCATTGGGTCTACTCCCGTCCGCCCGTCGCGCAGATCGAATTTGAGATGGACCTCCGCGGCGTCGGTCATGAGAAAGTGGTCGACCTGCACTCATGACGGCGACCTTTGCGTGCCGCAACATCCAATCGCCGTGCTGGCCACTTGCGAATCGATCGGTTAGGCTGACGGCACGGGCGATCAAGGAACGTCCGGGACGGAGGGAGGAGCGGAAGCGGTTATGATGTGTCCTTATTGCCGACAAGGCGAAACAAAAGTCGTCGATTCGCGCGCGACCCAAGAATTTGTCATCCGCCGGCGGCGTGAATGCCTGGAGTGCGGTCGCCGGTTTACG
>JAHBXU010000653.1 GCA_019636315.1 Planctomycetaceae bacterium
AGCCCGCGATTCGCTCTCGCTCACCGGCAAGGTCAGTTCGCAGAGTGTGGCCGACCGAGCCACAGTGCTTGCCACACCGCTCGCCAAGAGCATTGTGAACAACCTGCAGGTCGCTGCGCTGCCGGTAGAGAAGCAAATCGTGCTGCGTGTCAAGTTCGCTGAACTGAACCGCAACCGTATTCAATCTTTCGGCGTGAACCTGCTTTCCACGGGTGCGCTGAACACCGTCGGCCGTACATCGACGCAGCAGTTCTCGGCGCCAAACGCCACCGAAATCCGCGGGTCCATTCCGGGTCGCAACGAAGGCTTCGGATCGAGTTTCTCCATCTCCGACGCCCTCAACATCTTCATGTTTCGTCCCGACCTGAACCTGGGAGCCTTCGTCAAGGCCTTGCAGACCGAAGGCGTGCTGCAGATCCTGGCCGAGCCGAACCTGGTGACCACAAACGGCAAGGAAGCCAGCTTCCATGTCGGCGGCGAGTTCCCTGTTCCGGTGCTGCAGGGCGGCGGAAACGCCGGTGCGGTCACCATCATGTTCCGCGAGTTCGGCATCCGGCTGAACTTCAACCCGAACATCACCACGCATCAGACCATCAAGATGCACGTGCGTCCAGAGGTCTCTACCATCGATCTGGCGAACGCAGTCACTTTCAACGGCTTCACCATCCCCGCCCTCTCCACCCGCAAGATGGAAACCGACATCGAACTGGGCGAAGGACAGAGTTTTGTCATCGGCGGTCTGATCGACGACCGCGTGAACGACACGATGAGCCGCATCCCCGGCTTGGCCAGCATCCCGATTCTCGGCGCGCTGTTCAAGAGCCGTACAGAGAACAAAACCAAGACGGAGCTGGTGGTCATGGTTACCCCCGAGATCACCATGCCGCTGCAGCGTACCGATCCCAAGCCGACACCGGCGTTCCCACGCGAGTTCCTGCCGAGTGACACGCCCAATACCCCCGGCGCCATGTCCAAATCCACGGCTCCGCGCAAGAAGTAGACGGAACGATACAGGGAGACAGGGCCATGCTGCGACGACCAGGCAGAGAAACGGAGCTGAACGCGATTCTCATTGCGCCGAATCGCGAACTGGCGGAGTCGTTTCTATCCACCGTTCCGCGACTGCATGGATTTCAGATCCTGGGCGACCTGCGCAGTTATCCGACCATCCAAACGTTGGACATCCGTCTCCGTCAACTGCAGCCCGAAGTTGCGCTGGTGGATCTGGCAACCAACTTCGAAGAGGCGAGCCAGTTGATCCGCCACCTTTCGTCCTTGAAGCCGCCGATCCATGTGGTCGGGCTTCATACCCAGAACGATTCGGAGGTCATTCTGCGTTCGGTGCGACAGGGCGCCTGTGAATTTCTTTATGCGCCGTTCGATCTGGCCATCCAACAGGAAGCCGTCGCCCGGTTGCGCAAGTTGAAGCAGCCCGATTCGAGCAGTGAACCGGATACCGGCAAGGTGACGGTATTCTCAAGCTGCAAACCCGGATCGGGGGCCTCGACGCTGGCGACGCAAACCGCGTTCGCCCTCAAGCGGGCGACGGGCCGCCGCGTTCTGCTCGCTGACTTCGACCTCACCGGAGGCTCGATCGGCTTCTTTCTCAAGGTGAACCAAAAGAGTTCGCTTGTGGACGTTCTGGCCGATGGGCAACTCGATGTTTCGCGCTGGGCCAATCACACCGTTAGTTGTGGTGGCGTAGATATTCTGACTGCCCCGGATACGCCGCACATGAAGCCGATTGACCCGGTTCGAGTGCAGGAAGTGCTGCAGTATATGAGATTCCTCTACGACTGGGTGGTGATTGATCTGCCCGCGATCTTTCAGCGGTTGAGCATGCTAACCGTGTCCGACGCCGATCGCGCGTTTCTGGTTTCTACGAGCGAACTACCCAGTCTTCACCTGACGCGGAAGGCCATCGCGCAGTTGACGCAATTGGGCTTTGGCAAAGACCGCTTCCATATCGTCGTCAATCGCGTCAACAAGCGCGACGGCCTGGCGGGGACCGATTTGGGGAAGCTGTTCGATTGTCCGGTCCATGCAAGTTTTCCCAACGATTACTTCTCTCTTCACCGGGTCATCACCCTCGGCCGGCCGCTGGCCGCCGATTGTGAACTGGGGAAGGCGATTGAGAATCTGGCCCACAAAATCACCGGAGCTGCGGCTGCCGATAAGAAAAAACTGAGCGGAGTGTTGAACGCCAAACCGGTGTTCTCCGAGACGTAAAACGAACAAGAGAATTAGTGGAGAATCATGCTTCCGACAACAGAAAATCGATCGCAGCAACTGACCTGGGAGCAGCGTCTGTTGAAAAACGCCGGGCGTCCCAAGACGGCGCTCAAGCCGGAATATCAGGAGTTGAAATTTACACTCCACCGGAAACTTCTCGACAAGATCAATCTCGAAGCGCTGGCCACCATTGACAACCAGCGGGTCCGCGGGGAAGTGCGCCAGGCGCTGTTCTCCCTCATTGACAATGAACCGACACTGCTCAGTTCGCTCGAAAAACAGCAGATCTGCGAAGAAGTACTGGACGAAGTCTTCGGACTGGGGCCGCTCGAGCCGCTACTGCAGGATCCCACCATCAGCGACATTCTGGTCAACACACACAAACAGGTCTACGTCGAACGGAAAGGTCTTCTCGAGCTGACCAGCGTGACGTTCCGCGACGACGCCCACCTGTTGCGGATCATCGACAAGATCGTATCCCAGGTCGGGCGGCGCATTGACGAATCGACGCCCATGGTCGACGCTCGACTCGCCGACGGGTCGCGCGTCAACGCGGTTATTTCTCCCTTGGCCGTGGATGGGCCTCTGATGTCCATCCGCCGTTTCTCCACCGACAAACTGATGCCGGCCGATCTGGTGGAGAAGAAAGCAATGACGCCGGGCATGATGGAACTGCTCGAAGCCGCGGTAAAGGCTCGCATGAACGTCGTAATCGCAGGCGGAACCGGCGCCGGTAAAACCACCCTGCTCAACGCCCTCAGCTTCTTCATCAGTCCCAAGGAGCGGATCGTCACCATCGAAGACGCGGCCGAATTGCAGCTCAAGCAGCCGCACGTGGCCCGCCTTGAAACCCGTCCGCCGAACCTCGAGGGACAAGGCGCGGTGCGCCAGCGCGAACTGCTGGTCAACAGCCTCCGTATGCGTCCCGACCGCATTGTGGTCGGCGAAGTCCGCGGCACCGAAGCGCTCGACATGTTGCAGGCGATGAACACCGGCCACGACGGGTCGCTGACCACCATCCACGCCAACTCCCCGCGCGATGCCGTGTCCCGTCTGGAAGTGATGGTTTCCATGGCGAACTCGAACATG
>JAHBXU010000654.1 GCA_019636315.1 Planctomycetaceae bacterium
TGCGGATGCTAATGGATCAGTCTCGCGGTCGAGTCGCTGATCTCCGCTCGCCGCCGTTGGTCAGGGGCTTGCTTCAGATGGCTCGACCGGTGCGTCGTCGCTGAACTCGGGGAGCATCGGCTGGCGATCGGGGAACAGGTGATATGTCGGGAACTCGCTGCCGCGCTGGCGCAGGCAGATCACCAGGCCGGTGGGACACGCAATGTAGACGCGATCGGTGCGGTCGTTGTTCACTCGGACCGACATCCCCCGCATCGGGATGGCGCCGGTGATGGCTCCGTCGTTCCGCGACAGAACGAGCACATGCCCCAGATCATCGGATGCGAACAGCGAATCAGTCGTTGCGGCCAGGAACTCGGTCGCTCGTGTTTGATGCCATTGGACGCTCCCGTTGAAGGTATCGAGTGCATACAGGCCGCCCATCTGGGGCGTGACAAAGACCTGCTGGCCGATGACTTGAGGCTCCTTCAAGATGGGAGTCCCTGAGATGAACGTCCAGCGGAGCTTGCCATTCTGCGAGTTGATGCTGAATAACCGGACGTCTTCGGAGGCGACAAACAACGAATCCTGATTACGGGCGATCGGGGTCCGAATGGCGCCGTTTGTCTCGAACTGGAATCGCAGTGAGCCGTCATTCACATCGACCGAATACAGCGAGCCATCTTCGCTGGTGAAGTTGACCTGCAGTCCGGACGTAACCGGGGGCGAAGAAACCGCGCCGCCTGCGCGGAACCGCCACACGGTCGAAACGTCCGACCACTCCGGCAGCAGCTGGTCCTGAAACAACTGTCGAATGGTCGCCAGATTGAACGCATACGCGCTGCCGTCCAATGTGCCGATAAATGCATGCTTATCGCTGACTCCCGGCGAGGTCGTCGGGTGATGGGGCAGGTTGAGCCTCCATAACAGCCGTCCGTTGAACTTGTTGACGGCGTACATGTTCATGCCGGTCGCGACCAGAAGCTGATCGGCATTGGTGACCGCGGGAAAACTGGGAGCATCCGCCGGGCCGAGCAGTCGCGCCCACAAACGCTTGCCCGACTCTGCATCGAACGCCGTGACAATCCCGCCACGGGACTGGGCGTAGACGTTCTCCTCGTCCGCCGTGAGATAAACCAGCCGGTCGTTTGCCGGGTTGAGCGTGGCCTGGCTCCACCACCCGCGTTCCAGGCCGAATCGCTCCAATTCGCGCTGTGTCGGCAGGGACGACTGCCGTCCGAGCTGACCGTACGCAGTCTCGGCCAGTCCGGCGCAAATGACGATCAGCAGGACGCGTGACAGCATTCGAGTCATAGGGAGCTCACCTGGCCGTTTGAGATCGGCATCGGAGGAATACGGTGGCGGGAGCGGGATCGAACATCCCGGTCTCCCACCGCGGGGTGAGCCTCCTGCTCGAGAACGAGCCGCGCATCAGCGCTTTTCTGTTGAATCGTGCGATCGTTCTCCGTTCATCACAGTTTATTGGCGCGCCCCGTCTGACGTCAAAACCCGTTTTCTCGGCGGACGTTGAGATTTCGCTGCGAACGGTGGGATTGATCGGCGCCTGAGGATTGTTCAGAGCCGGAGACACGACGGCATTTTTCTTCGCCGCGTCCTTTCGTACAATCGGACGAGATCCATCCTCAGGCACGCTGAGCATGGTTCCTCTGTCTCGGCGGGTCAGTGAATCAGCGGCATTTTCGGCGGAGCTGTCTTCGCTCAGGAGGCGAATGAGTCTGCCATGCGGTCTTCGATCTCAACATCATTGTTGGAACTGCTTTTCGGAGCGTGTGCTGTTCTCGAAAGCGCGCCCGCCCTGGCCGACGTGGTGCGGCTGAAGAACGGGGGTGAGGTTCGAGGGACCGTGGAGACTGCAGTCGCGGGACAGGCCGCAACCGATCTCACTGTGACAACCCTCACCGGCGCCCGTGTCACCCTCCGGCGGGACGACGTCCAGTTCGTGACCCGTCGATCGCTCAAGATCGAAGAGTACGAGACCCGCGCCCGCGAGATGACACCGACCGTCGATGCTCACTGGGAATTGGCCGAATGGTGCCGCGAGAACCGACTGCCACGCCAGCGCGAGGAGCAACTCCAGCGAATTCTCGAACTTGAAACAGATCACGAAGCGGCCCGTCGTGGTCTTGGTTACACGCGACACGGCGAGCAGTGGATGACGCGGCACGAAGTGATGCAGGCCGACGGCTACGTGCGGCACAATGGTCGCTATGTCACGCGACAGGAACTGGAGTTGATCGAGAAGACTCAGGTTCAACGGGATGCCGAGCAGGAATGGTTGAGCAAGGTCCGCCTCTGGTTTGCCTGGGCGACCGGGTCGCATGCGGGCCGGCGCACCGAGGGAATGCAGCAATTGCATGAGATTCGCGATCCCAACGCCATCCATGCGCTCGCCAAGCTGATGGCCGACCACGACGATCCGCAGGTGCGGCGTCTGTTCGTCGACATCCTGGGCCGCATGCAGGGAGCCGCGCCGGTGGCGCCGCTCGTCCGTCGCTCACTCGTCGATTCGGACGCGACCATCCGCACGGCGGCCATGTCAGCCATTGACCCCGCACAACACAAAGGGGCGCGCACCCTGTATGTCGAGAGCCTGCGGAACGAACTCCGACTGATCGTGTGCCGGGCCGCGGTCGCCCTCGGTGTGATTGGTGATCGATATTCCGTTCCGCCGCTGATCGACGCCCTTGTCACCGAGCACCGCTATCGCGTCACCTATCAGGAACAAACGCCGAGCTTTGCCGTCGGAGCGGACGGCAGCATTGGGTTCCCCGGAAGCACCTCCGGGCTCCCCGCCGACGTGGAGTTTCTGGCACGGACCGGGCAATTGCCCTATGGGGCGGTCGTTCTCCCGCCTCCGGGCCGGACCGTGACGAAATCCACGATCATCAAACGACGGGAAGAAAACATGGAAGTCCTGGGGGCGCTAAAGAATCTCACGGGCCAGGATTATGGGTTCGACCAGCGGTCCTGGGGGCTCTGGTGGGCGGCCAGTCAGAATGGAGCGAACGTCGGCAAGTCTCCCTGAGTTTCGGCATACCGTCCCCCCGCAGACATCGACATCACGCCCGCGCCGCGTTCACCGTCCCGCAGTTTCCAGAGTCCGCCAGTCTTGGATGCAGCCGTCGCCATGAACCGACTTGATTCCTCACAACCCATCATCGACGTCGAAAAGGTCACATACTCATTCAAAGAGCATCGCGCACTGGAGCGCGTGACGTTTCAGGTCTGGCCGGGATCGCTGCACGGATTTGTCGGTCCGAACGGAGCGGGAAAAACGACGACTCTCAAGTTGATCTGTACATTGCTCCGACCGCAGCT
>JAHBXU010000655.1 GCA_019636315.1 Planctomycetaceae bacterium
GGCCATCAGCACGATCACGGCGCCCCGTCAGAGGCTGCGGAACAGCCGGCGATGGACGCGATGGTTCAGACTCCACCGGAGTTTCTCTCGCAGCTCAAGCGGGTGGAAGCGGCGTATGAAGAACTGCTGCAGTTGGAGCAAGACTCCGAACTGCGGAACATTCGGCAGGCTTTCCGGCGCCTGGGGGAAGCGGTACAGGCCGTCGATGGCGAGCTTGTACGCGACCACACGGGGATGTTGTGGAAGGAGTTTCGCATGTTGCTCGACAACGATGCGGTCGAGGGTCAGGAGGCGGCAAGCATCGAGGCGGCCCAGCGTGTTGTCAGAAAGACGGAGCGGACAATGGAGCGTGTCCGTGAACAGTTTATGGCCGCCGAGAGGGAGCATGCCGGACATGCCGAACACGAAGCGACCCGTCTGGAAGTGCCGGAGTCGTTCTCCCGCGGCATTGCTGGCGTCATCCAAGAATATTTCAGGCTGCAGACGGCCCTGGCTGGCGACGAGCTTCGGGCGGGGCAGAGCGTGATCGATGCGATCCGTTCAGCAACCGAGCGAGTCGCGGATCAGGATCTCTCCGACGCTGCGCGGCACGCCTGGGGCAAAGAACGCGAGAACCTGCGAGCCATTCTGGCTGTGCTTGAAGAGCAAGAGGATCTGCAGGGCATCCGGCTGAGCTTCTCCCAGCTTTCGGGAGAGATGGAGGGGCTTGTGCAGCGTTTCGGGGCGGGACCGGCTGGCCCGATTTACCGCGTCCACTGCCCGATGGCATTCGGAAATCAAGGCGCATGGTGGCTGCAGCAGACCGAAGAGATTCGGAATCCGTACTTTGGCGCGTCGATGCTGAAATGTCACGACCGCTTCGAGAAGATCGCCAGCGGGGCGGCTGAGAACCCTACGGAGCATGTTCATGAGTAGCGGCGAAGCTGGACGGGGCGCTCCGGGCGGAAGCAGCGGCGCAGGGCGCCGCTCGCTGCTGGAAGCGGTGATCCGCTTCTGCCTGGAAAACAAGCTGGTCGTCGTGCTGGTGATGCTGGCCGTGGTCGGCTGGGGCGTGCTGGTCGCGCCGTTCGACTGGGACCTCGGCGGACTGCCGCGCGCTCCGGTGCCGGTGGATGCGATTCCCGACATCGGCGAGAACCAGCAGATTGTCTTTACCGATTGGGAAGGCCGCAGCCCGCAGGATGTGGAGGACCAGGTCACCTACCCTCTCACGGTGTCGCTGCTGGGAATCCCCGGCGTGAGGACGATTCGCAGCTATTCGATGTTCGGCTTCTCCACGATCTACATCATTTTCGAGGAGGACATCGAGTTCTACTGGTCGCGGAGCCGGGTGCTGGAGAAGCTGAATGCGCTGCCGCAGGGGACGCTGCCTCCGGGCGTACAGCCGGCGCTGGGGCCGGATGCGACCGCGCTGGGACAGATCTTCTGGTACACATTGGAAGGCCGCGACCCGGACGGACGTCCGGTTGGCGGCTGGGACCTGCACGAGCTGCGGACGGTCCAGGACTGGTATGTGCGCTACGGCCTGCTTGCCGCCGGCGGGATTTCCGAAGTCGCCTCCGTAGGGGGCTTTGTCCAGGAGTACCAGATCGACGTTGACCCGGACGCCATGCGGGCCGCCCGCGTCAATCTGCACGACATCTACGGCGCGGTGCAGGGATCGAACCTGGATGTGGGAGCGCGCACCATCGAAATGAACAAGGCCGAATACGTCGTCCGCGGCCTTGGATTCGTCAAGACTCCCCAGGATCTGGCGAACACCGTGGTCACGGTCAACGAGAACGTGCCGATCTATGTCAAGGACATCGGCAAAGTGACCTTGGGGCCGGCGCTTCGCCGCGGCGCGCTGGATAAACAAGGGGCGGAAGCAGTTGGCGGCGTCGTGGTCGTGCGCTACGGCTTCAATCCGTTGGAGGCGATCAAGAATGTCAAGGCGCAGATCGAGGAGATCGCTCCGGGCCTGCCTACGAAGGCAGTTGTTGACTACCGCAAGGTAACCGGCGATGAAGTCCGCCGGTACGCCGGCGAGCATGGCTTCGAGGCCTTTTCCAAAGGCGAGTGGAACAACGACGCTTGGCTGCGCTGGCTGCGGTCAACCCCTCGCGCCGAGTGGCCGGAATGGATCACGACCAGCCAGGTCACAGTCGTCCCCTTCTATGACCGGACCGGACTGATCTATGAAACGCTCGGCACGCTCAATACCGCCTTGGTGCAGCAGATCCTGGTGACGGTGATCGTCGTCTTGGTGACGCTGATGCATCTCCGGAGCTCGCTGCTGATCAGTTCGCTGCTGCCGCTGGCGGTGCTGATCTGCTTCATCGCGATGAAGACCTTCGGAGTGGACGCAAACATCGTCGCGCTCTCCGGGATCGCAATCGCCATCGGCACGATTGTCGATATGGGGATTATTCTCAATGAGAACATCCTCAAGCACCTGGATGAAGCGGATCCGGAAGAAAACCGGCTGGAGGTGATTCTGCGCGCCTCGACCGAAGTGGGGAGCGCCGTTCTGACGGCGATTTCCACCACGGTCATTAGCTTTCTTCCCGTGTTTACGATGATCGGCGCCGAAGGGAAGCTGTTTCGTCCCCTCGCCTTCACCAAGACATTCGTGCTCTTAGCCTCGGTGATTGTCGCCCTGACCATTATTCCCCCGATGGCGCACCTGCTGCTGGCGCGGAAGGTACAGTCGCAGCGCCTTCGGCAAGCGGGCTATCTGGTCCTGATCCTGCTCGGTGTGGCTGCATGGGCGTGGCTTGCCTGGTGGGCAGGAGTGATTCTGATTGCACTGGGAGTGTTTCACCTGATCGAGCCGTGGTTGCCGGAGCGGGCGCAGGGGCTTGGCCCCAAAGCGGCTTCCGTGGGGGCGATTCTCCTGGTCGCCGTGCTGCTCACCGACAGTTGGCTGCCGCTCGGGCCTGAACTGGGCTTTCTTCGCAACTTCGTGTTTGTTGGAATGCTGATCGGGGGGCTGCTCCTTTTCTTCCAGGCTTTTCAGTGGTGGCTGTATACGCCGATCTTGCGCTGGGCTCTCGACCACAAACTACTGTTTCTCTCCCTTCCGGCGCTGATCGTCGTGCTGGGCGTGGGGGCCTGGCTGGGACCGGCGTCGGTGTTTGACCGCATCCCGCAAGAGTACGAAGGGCAGACGCTGAGCGCTGAGCAATTTGAGCAGCTTTCTCCGCTGGCAAGGTACAAATACCGGCTGGCGGGGCTCCGTCCGCGAACGTGGGACGGAGACGTCGAGGACGCTTCGCCGCGGACGAGGATTGAATGGACGCTGGCCAGGAGCTGGGACGGATTCGGTAAAGAATTC
>JAHBXU010000656.1 GCA_019636315.1 Planctomycetaceae bacterium
TGCAGGCCGACGATCTGCCGGCGGAACTCGATGGCTGGGTCAGGACCAATTTCGAATCCCAGGAGCGTGACAGTTCGAGCGCGTTCGGCGAACATTCCCGCATCTGGACCTACGAGCGCGGCCGGAGTGTGGTACGACTGTCCCTCGACTTCGTCTTTCCCGAGTGGCATGGATTGACCGCCTGTTATCAAGGGGCCGGCTGGAAGCTGAACTCTCAATCACGGGTCGAGAAAGGTGCGACGCGCGTCGAAGCGCTGTTCTCCAAACCGGAAGGGGATCACGCGTACCTGCTGTTCGACCTCTTCGATTCGCAAGGGAAGCCTTATGTCTCGCCGGCCGGGTCGTTGCTTCACCCTCAACTGCGACGCATTCTCCACGGGGAGGCGACGCGATTCACTCTGCCGAGCTACTATCAGGTGCAATTGCTCGCTGGTGTCCCGGGCGGAGAGCTTTCCGCGGAGGATCGCGAGAGTTTGCAGCAACTGTTGAAGCGGTTTGAAGAGCATATGAAATTGAAGTTCGCGTTTTGAGGTCCCCCCCTCCCCCCGCGGAGGGGCGCATCAGGGTTCTAAAATCGGTGTAAGGAATGGAAGGAGTCGCTGGATCGGGCCGCGAGCGACTGCCCAATCGTCGTCGCCGATGCACTCTCCAAGGGCCTGTTCCTTCGACATGGCATGATTCATGACGTGGTATAATCCCTATCGCACCTACACGGGTGAACCGGTTTCCGCCACCGGATATGTGGTTCGCTTCCCCACCTACATTCTGTGGAGTGTGTGGGGATTTCTCGTGAGCTGGTTCGAGACCCGAAACTTTCGCCGGCTATGGCAAGGGTTGCCGGCGATTGCTCTGGCCGGCGTTCTGGGATTGCTTTTTGTCCGTCTTGGTCGGCCGGCCTCGAATACGTTTGTCGTGTCGTATCAGGAGAAAGCCGCACAAGCCACGCGCGCCGAAGACTATGAACTGGCGGATTTCTATTTTCGCAAACTGCAGCAACTGGCCCCGGGCGATGCGCGCGTTCGCTACGACCACGCGCTCATGCTCGCGGCTCGTGGCGATACTTCGCAAGCCGCTCACCTGATGCAATTGCTGCTGCAGGACAACGATCATACGGACGACACCAAGGTCCATTTGTGGCTGGCCCGTACGAGTCTGGAGGGCAAGCTCGATGTCGAAGATCCGACAGCCTTTGCCAAGAGCCATTTGAATCAGGTTCTTGAAGCCGAACCGGCCAACCGGTTTGCACACTTCTTCTACGCACAACTGTTTCTCCGCCTCAACGATCCCGACAACGCCATCCGCCATCTGGAGCCAATTGCCGCGCAGTCCCCGGAAATCCAGATGGACCTTGCAAAGCTGTATCGTCTGAAGGGCGACACGACGCGTTCGGCGTCGCTCGCACGCGAGGCGATGAACGTCCTCGAGCGCGAAGTGCAGGACGCGCAAGCGACGGACGTCAATCTATGGCTGCGACTCGCGGACTGCCAACTTTTGTTGAACAACTATGAGGCCGCGGTCGCGACGCTCAAGCAGGCCCTGACCAAGTTCGATAGCGACGTCTGCCGCAAAGCGCTCGGACGCGTCTATGTTGCGTGGTCGGACGATGTCTTCGCGAGCTCACCCGATCAAGTCGGGCGACGTATGGAGCTGTTGCAGGCGGCGCTGCAAGTCGCGCCGGATGAGCCGGCCGCGCTGCAGCGAATCGTCGACGTCTCTGTTGTTGAAGGTCCGGCCGCGGACGACGCCCGAACCGCGCTGCAGGAAGCTCTGGCGGAAGGTCGGGGGACGGCTGTCATCCATTTTGCCCTGGGAACCGCGGAAGCGGCGAAGGGGAATCTGGAGAAGGCGCTCCATCACCTCAATCAGGCTCAGGCCGTCAACCCGCATACGGCTGTCACGCTGAACAACCTCGCCTATGTGCTCGCGCACATGGCCACGCCCGATTTGAATCGAGCATTGGAGCTCAGCAACCAGGCCGTCCGGTTGGCGCCGCAAACCGCCTCATTCCGCGAAACACGGGGACAGATCCTCGCACTCATGGGACGGACATCGGAAGCCATCACCGATCTTGAGTTCGCCTTACCTCGGACGCCGCGCCTGACGACGAAGTATAACATCCATCGCACGTTGTCGACCTGTTATGCCGCGCTGCAGGATGCAGACCTGGCTCGAATTCATGAAAACAAGGCCGATGAATTGAAGGGCCGAATCGACGTGACCGAACCCGCTCCTCAGACGCCGACTCTCCCCGTGGAAGATGTGGAACACATTCTGGGGGGAACAGAATCCCCCGAGACGGGGCCGGCGGCCACAGAAGCTCCAGGAGACCACGGCGAATAAGTCCGTTGGCTCAATGAATGCTTCGCCAACTTGCGATGACGGGCACCCGGACGGAAACGAGGTGCTTGGTCAGCGAGGCGCCGCGTCCGAAGCTCGGATGTCGTCTCCAGTTGATCCATATATGCGCGATCTGCCGCGCCTGTGCGTCAGGACGACGGTCAGTCAGCGAAGGCCTCGTGTCCTGTCGCGCAACATCAGACCGACGGACCGCATTCATCGATTAATGCTGCGCTTTCTTGGACGGAATGAGAATTCAGTCGTAATGGGACGACTCTCTTCCGGTCAGGCGATCGAAACAGGTGCGACCCGGCTCACTGATTGCGGCCGGGTCGCTGACGCCCCCTTGCCGGCTCATTCGTTGTTCTGCAGTGCGTTCAGTTTGGAAATTAAACCGTTGAGCACCGGTTCCAGTTTCTCTTTGACGCCGGGAATTCCCAGGACTTTTTCGATGAGTTCCGTCAGTTTCCCCATGTTGTCCGTGGTGAGGTTCGCGATGGTCGAACGGGCCGCGGCGGGAAGCCTGGCCTTCAGGGTTGCCAGGCCGTCGATCTGCGTGCTGAGGTCGTTCAGCTTGGGCAGCGCGGCTTCGGCCGTTGCCGCGTCCGTGATGTCGCGCAACGTGTCGGTCGCCGTTGCAAACACGCTTGTCAGATTCTGTGTGACCTGAGTGACATCCGGTACGGAGGCAGGTGTCTCGATCACGGGTTTCTGCACGGTGTGTTCGGTGATTGGTCCGGCAACTTCCGTCATCTCCGGTCCCGCGGCCGGGACTCGGAAGTACTGCCACCCGAGGAATGCCAACAGCGCCAGCGCGGCAAGCGGCAGCAGCGTCTTGAGTAACGAAGAACCCGTGTCCCGGGCCGCACCGGTCGCTCGCTGAGCCGTCGCGGCCATATTTGATGCGGCGGAGTGTATGTCCGGCAGCCCAGGAATATCGGCCAACGAGAGACCGGACGGAAGGGCGCGGGCAATGTT
>JAHBXU010000657.1 GCA_019636315.1 Planctomycetaceae bacterium
CCGCCATGTTCGGGTCCGGCTCAGAAACAAGTTTCTGCGCCGTTTTGGAAATTCGCGCCCCTGAGCGCGTGCCTGAAAACGTGTAGAAACTCGAAGCGTCGGTAAGAACGTCGATCGCAACTCGAAGCGCCAGCGAGGGAAAAGTTGGAAACCTTCTCACTTCCATGTCGGAACCACGTAAAGGACTGACGTGAAAATTGCTTTGCTCTCATTTGAGTATCCGCCCGAGACGGGATTCGGAGGTATTGGAACGTACACGTGGTATCAGGCGCGTGCACTGGCCAAGCTGGGTCACGAAGTGCACGTGCTGGCCGGCGCCACGGAGTCGACGGATCTCCGCTCGACAGAACATGACGGCGTGCGGGTGTTTCGATTTCGCGGCAACGGAAAGCTCATGCGCGGCGCTCAGAAAATTGAGAAGCTGCGGATGTGGTGGACGAAGAATCGCCTCGAAAACGGCCTGTCGATGTATGACGGGTTGCGAACGCTGCTGCGGGAACACAAGTACGATCTGGTCGAGATGCCCGAATGCGGCGCGGAAGGGTTGTTCATCAACCACCTGGTTCGCGTGCCGACATTGATCAAGTTCCATTCGCCGTCGCGGCTCATCATGCAGTTCTATGATGTCCTCCCATCGGATGTGACGTTCTGTTCTCTGTTTGAAAAGATCGGCATGCGCGGCGCCGGCTCGTTCAGTTCGTGCTCTCAGTTTCTTGCCGATGAAGTCCGGCAGAAACTTCGCATTCGACGTCCCATTCGCGTCATCCCGAACGGCATCGATCTGCAACTGTTTGACAGCGAAGAACTGATTGACGCGCGGAGCAAGTTCAACATTCCGAGCAACGGTCCAGTCATCTTCTTCTCCGGCCGCATGGAACGCCGCAAGGGCATTCATCTCTGTCAGGAGATCGTCAGCTCCATCCTGGAGCGATATGAAGCGACGTTTGTCTTCGCCGGACAGGACTTGTTCAACTACATGCGGGACACCCTGCTCCCGGACTGGAAATCGAGGAAGTTCAAAGGCTCGGTGCACTACCTGGGCAAGCTGGACTTGCGCGACGTGCGCTCCTGCCTGCGGCAGTCGGATATCTTTCTGCTCCCGAGTTTGTGGGAGAACTGCCCGTATTCGTGCCTGGAGGCGATGGCCGCCGGTTGCGCCGTGGTCGGCGCTGATCAAGGAGGTGTTCCGGAATTGATTCAGGATGGAGCGAACGGGCTTCTGGCCCGAAGTGATGACGCAGGGGCATTCGTGAGCTGCCTCGAACGTCTCATCCAGGATGGCGACCTTCGTGAACGATTAGGCGCAGCGGCACGCCGTTCGGTGGAAGAGTCCTTCACGGACGTGAACATCGCCAGCCGCTCTGTGGACTACTATCGTGAGTGCCTCAATGGCCATGACTGAGTTGGGCCCAGCGGAAACACGTCACGCACACGCGGTTCCCGAGGAACGGCAGTGCGAATCCGACCACATTCCTCCCCACGAGACCGGGCAGGCGCTCCTGGAAGTCTCCGTGATTGTTCCCGCCTACAATGCGGCAGGGACCATTGCAGACACTCTGGAGTCACTGATCTCTCAGACTCATCCCGATTGGGAGGCCGTCGTCGTCGACGATGGATCCACCGACTACACGGCGCAGATTGTCCGGCAGTTTGCGGCGCGCGATTCCCGCATTCGACTCATCCAGCAGAGCAACGGAGGAGAAGGCGCCGCCCGCAACACGGGCATCGCCCGAGCGCGATTTGCCTGGCTCGCCTTCCTTGATGCCGATGACTGGATCTCGCCGCGGCACCTCCAGCGGCTGACCGAGGAGTTGTCACGTCACCCTCACCTCGACGCCGTCCATTGCGGCTACGCCCGCGTGGCGCTCGACGGCACTGTGGTGACCGAACGCTACGAGCCGCCAACGGGTGATCTGTTTCCCACGCTCGCGATGCGGGCTGCTTTTCCGGTCCACACCTGCATCGTTCGTAAATCGCTGGTCCAGGACGTCGGAGGATTTGACGAGACACTGCGAACGTCGCCTGATTGGGACCTCTGGCAGCGGGTCGCCAGGACGGGGGCACAGTTCGGAGCGGTGCGGGAAGTGCTCGCCTACTACCGCATGCAGCCCGGCTCGGTCTCATTGAACGGCCGGCAATTGCTTCAGGACGGACTCCGCGTCCTCCACCAGGGACATGCCGCCGATCCCCGCGTCCCTCATCCACTCTCCGCCCATGTCCACGGCATGCCGCGCGAGGAGGTGGACAGTCAGCAGTACTACCTGCTGTGTTGGTGCGCGGGGCTGATGCTCGGCAGCGGCGGCGACCCAGGTTTGCTTTTCGATCTGATCGACCGTGAAGGCCCCGTCATGCTGTACGGCAACGGAGTCGCACAGTGCCTGTTTGAGTCGATTCCCCTCCCGACATCGCAGGCGCCTCGATCGTGGGAGCATCTCTGGCCCCGTATGCGTCCGCGAATCGAGGACTTCTTGAGGGCGCTCGAAGAGCACGCTCAGGCGCGCGGTCTTGCTCGCAGTGCGGCCATTCATCTGCAACAGATGACGCTGCAACATTCTCCGACGTGGGGAGCAGCCATTCAGGAATTCAATCAAGCACATTCCATCCTGACCGAGGACCGGGACAACTGGAAGAATCTGGCCGAACACCGGGCTTCGACAGTGGCCGACGCCGAAAGGGCGTGTGCCGCCGCCGACCGGCGAGCGGCCGCCGCGGCTGAGGCGGAGCACGCTCGCGCCGAGGCGGAGCACGCTCGCGCCGAGGCCATTTATGAACGCGACAAGTGGCAGACGCTGGCCGACCAACGGGCAACCGAAATTGCCGCATGGGAAGGACGTCACGCCGAAGCATTGGAAGACCGACGCCGATGGGAATCGGTCTCTGCTGAACAGGCCCACACGATCAACGAGGCCTATGCGCAGATCGACCATCTCGAACTGGAAGTGCGCTGGCTCGAAGAACAGCGCGAAGCACTGCGGCAGCTGGCGGACGAACGAGCCGCCTCGATGGACATGCTGCAACAGAGCCTGTCCGCATTGACCGGCGAACGCAACACGCTGCAGTCGTCTCTCGAACTTCGCGCGGGCGACCTTCTACTCAACCGCATGCGACTCAAGCGTCCCTTGCTGGCGATCGCCTCCGGCACCCGCGACGTCGGACATCGGATCAATACGGTTCGGCTGGCGTCGGAGGGCCGCCTTCCGGGACGCAGCCGCAATCGACGCATCCTGGCCACCATCTGCTCGAATTTCCCGATCTATTCTCAGACGTTTGTGCACCAGGAATTGAATCAACTGGTCCGCCAGGGATTCGATC
>JAHBXU010000658.1 GCA_019636315.1 Planctomycetaceae bacterium
TCTGTGGCTGCAGGGCGGCCCTCCGCAGCACGAAACGTTCGATCCGAAGCCGCACGCTCCGAGCGAAATTCGCGGCCCCTTCAATCCGATCTCAACGAACGTCACGGGAACACATTTCTGCGAACTCCTGCCGCGCACCGCGCGCATCGCCGACAAACTGGCGGTGGTTCGCTCTCTCGCCACGGACAACAACCTGCATTGCGCCAGTGGATATGAAGTCCTGACAGGCTACCGCTACACAGGGACCAACTCACGCGTCATCAGTCCAACGACCGATTGGCCGTATTTCGGCTCGATGGTCAAGATGTTCAAGCCGAGCGACGTCTTGCCGCCGTTGTCTGTCGTCTGGATCCCGCAAATCATGCGGCTCAATGAGAACGTCACTCCCGCCGGACAGACGGCAGGTTTTCTCGGTCAGCAATGGGACCCGGATCGATTTGAGGGCGAACCCTGGGCAGATAACTATCATGTCGACGGGCTGGACCTGGGGAGCATCCCGGTTGATCGACTCCATCGGCGACGCGCATTGCTCGATCAGGTCGATCTGACGTCCGCGCGTCTGGACGCCCGTGGTCTCCCCCGGACCTTCGATCAATTTCAGGCCCAAGCGTTCGACCTGCTGACGTCGGGCCGCGTGCAGAACGCGTTCGCCGTCGATCAGGAACCCGATGCCCTGCGGGATACGTATGGTCGGACGCGGTGGGGACAATGTTGTCTACTCGCGCGGCGGCTGGTCGAAGCGGGCGTGCGGCTGGTGCATGTCGGCTGGCCGCGCGAACCGGGGGACTCGGCTGTCGACAACCCCATGTGGGACACCCACGCACAGAACGCCGATCGCATGGAGGACGTGCTGGCGCCCATTTTTGATGTCGGCTTTACGGCCCTCATCAACGATCTGGATCAGCGTGGACTGCTGGCCGAAACGCTGGTGGTTGCCATTGCTGAGTTCGGACGCACGCCGAAGATTAACAGCGTCGGCGGCCGCGACCACTGGGGCCCCGTGTTCAGCTTCGCCATGGCGGGCGCCGGCGTGCAAGCAGGAACGGTTTACGGCGCCAGCGATCCAAACGGCGCTTATCCGGCCAAGGACCGCGTCACCGGCGGCGACGTGACAGCCACTCTCTTTCATCTGCTCGGCATCCCCCACACGAACACGTTCCGCGACGTGCAGGGGCGCGAACATCATCTGACTCAGGGCAATCCGATTGAGGGGATCCTCGATCGTGGGCGACATGCGACGCCCACCCTCGCAGCCTCCGGTGGTTCGTTGCACCGTGTGCCGCCCTACAACGATGATTTACTGCTTCACCCCGATTTTTCAGAGGGAGTGGAGTTGATGAGCGTGGAGACGGGATCCCGCCCGAAGGGCTGGCGTGCGGCGCCATTTGCTTCAGCGGCGGAGAATGTCAGCGATCCGTCCCCGTGGGAAGTGCGGATCATCGAACGGGACGGGCGACGCATGGCCGCACTCGGCATTGAGCGCGCGCATCAGGGCCGACCAATGCCGTTTGTACCTGCGAAGGCCAGGCTGCTGCTGGCTCAGGAGATCCGGAATCCGCGGTTAGGGACATTCCACCTGCGGGTCAATGCGTGCGTGCGGACAGAATCCGAAGCGGACTATCAGGAGTTCATCAAGCGCTGCCAGTTTCGTCTGGTGCTTCACCGCTACAACGACGAGTCCAAGAACCCGGTCCAGCGGACGGAGTTCAAAGCAGAGACTTTCGTGCCGCCGCGCGTGTCGCGCGAACATCCTGAGTTCGCCTGGTTCGAGATGGTGCACAAGCTCGACAGTCCGGGACCGGGGCAGAACTTCCCCATTGGCAATGGCTATGGCATTGCCGTCGAGGTTGTGCACAGTGGGGCCGAAGATTGGCAACCCTCGCTGGAGAGTGACGAGCTCTTGCTGTGCATCGAGCAGGTCAGGCTCGAATTCATGCAGCGGACCATCAACGACGATGTGACGGTCTGAGGGCGTCCGTTATCGAGCGATCGCTGCGCGATTCACCAGCCATGATCCGGCCGCGCCGACCGGGTTTGTTGCTGCTTGCACGAACCCGAAGCGTCAATGAGGGAGCGCATCCGCGGTCCTCACTTCTCATTTCTCATTGACGCTTCGGGCGACGAATCATCAGAGGCTAAAGATCCAGCCCGACGATGCCGTCCACGAGTCGTCGAAAGTCGTTCCACCAGGCGGCGGTGGCGACCGCCAACCCCAGTCCACAGAGCCCGAGCGCCAGCCCGGGGGACGCGGCGTCGACGGCGGCGACTTCCGCCAGCACGCTGCATGTGCTTGTCGTTAAGCGATACATCGTTGACTCCTCCTCTGATGAATGGTCCCGACGCGAGAACAATAGGGTCTAGCGAGCGCGATCGGCATCCGGGCATCAGTTGCCTCCCAGCAAGGACAATCTCCGACATTGCCCTGGGGATTTCTCCCAACTCAAATTGTCGCGACGGCGCGCCGGTTCGACAAGGTCCATGCTGGGCGGGGACATCTGTGGCAACGGGCCCTGGCTTGCGGCAGCGTCCTCTATTCGCTCCGAACGGTTCGCCCAACTCTCCCAGCGATCCAACATTCGGTGAGAGATGGGACCCGCTGCCCGCGTAAATACTCCGGCTTCCGGACACTTCTATACCGCCGACCATTGGATTCTTGTTTGTCGAACCGGCGCGGCTGGCAGATCTCGAGGCATTCTCCACGGTGAGTCTTCGACCGACGATCTCAACTGATCGGGGACTTCCCCACATCCAGGTCGTCGGTCGCACTGATACTCGCACGATGGTCGACGGCTATCGTTGAATATCGGGACGCCGTCCCCTCCGACCTTCGGGTCTCGATGAATCGATGATGGGAAGTCGCTTGCCGATCGCCCTGACGGCCCGGACAGGGTCGCGCGACAGGGACACTCGGGTGATCCCACGCGGGAGCGACTCCCCTTTCCCTAACTTTGCACGCCTGTTGTCGTGCTGCAGGAAGGAGACCCAGATGAAACGCCTCATGCTGATCACATTGACCGTCATGCTCCTGGGAATGACGTCGATGTCCTCGACCGCTGAAGCTCAACGCTGGAATCGAGCTTACCGCCCGTATAACCAGTGGGGCTACCGTCCGTACTGGGGAGGCCCGCGCGGTGGTTACTATTATTCGCCGGGCTATTACAGAGGCCCGCGCTATGGGTACGGGGCCGGGTATGGGTATCCCGTAAGGCCTTATGGTTATGGATACGGCTATCGGGGCGGCTTCGCGACGCCCGGATTCTCCATTTACTGGTAAGCCTGTCCCACGGAGCAGTGCGACCGCT
>JAHBXU010000659.1 GCA_019636315.1 Planctomycetaceae bacterium
CTGTTTCTTGTCGCGCTGGGCGGTTTGATCGGGCTTCAGTTTCTGAAGCCTCCGACCGACGGTGGTCGGCGCGCGCTCCTCACCACGACGCTATTCGTGGCTTCGCTGCTCCTGCTGCCGACAGATCAGCAACGCCTGCAGCCGTGGGTCTGGCAGATGGTGGTTGCCGCTGTGGTGATCGGCGCGGCAACCTCCGACCGGGTCGCTCTGGTGTGTCTGCGCTGGTTTACGGTGAGTATCTACTTTTGGTCGGCGGTCTCAAAACTCGACTGGGCATTCATCGAGGGTCGAGGACAATGGTTGCTGGAGGGGCTCGCCGCGGGCCTCGGCCTGCCGTACGAAATGTGGCGGGACGAGACGCGGCTCTTCCTGGCGGCGCTTTTGCCACTGGGTGAACTGACAGTCGCACTGTGCCTGCTTCCCCATCGGACACGGCGGATCGGTTTGGCGCTGGCAATCGCGATGCACTCTCTCCTCATCCTCGCACTGGGGCCCTGGGGGCACGGCCAGTTGCCGGCAGTGTTGCTTTGGAACGTGTACTTCGTCGTGCAGAATGTCCTGCTTTTTGGCCGGAATAGAGAAACGGTCGCAGCCAATGGCGACGTCCGGCCGATGAACGTTCTCCCATCAGGAGATCGAGGCGAGGCGTTGAACGTTCAATCCGCTTCCACGAGCGGCGCCTCCGGTCTCCGTGACCAGAGGGCTGCCGGTTCACCGGTCCGAGCGGAGTTTACGGTCCTGTTCACTTTGCTCGTCTGTCTGTTGCCTTCCGTCTCTCTGTGGGGCTACTGGGATCACTGGCCGAGCTGGGCCGTTTACTCTGAACGTCCCGACATTGTGCGACTGTCAATTGTGGAAAATGACATCGAACGAATACCGGTGACGCTCCAACCCTTCGTCGGCCCGGCGGAGCCGCTTTCCGACTGGCGTGCCGTCAACCTGGATGCCTGGTCGTTTGCGACGCGTCGTTGCCCCATGTATCCCCAGCTTCGATTCCGTCTGGCCGTGATCGACTGGCTGACGAGGACCTGTGGTGTTCCAGCTCAGGTGAGGGCTTTCGGCCCACCCAATCGCTGGACCGGCAAGCGGAAGGAACTGGCGCCAGTGCCCTGATTTCTTCGGTTTCATCGTTGGAATCGGCGGCACTCACGGTCGCGATTCACCCTGTTCGACGAAATTGCCGGAAGACGATGAGCGGCCCCTACGGACGAAATCGGCTTCGACACTCCTTCAGAACGTGTGTGCATCAGAAAAGTTGGTGGAGATTCTCGCTCCAGCTCGGTCGCCAGGCGTTGTCTGTTCCGGCGACGCGCTATTGCTGGGGAGAGCGGGCCAGCAGGTGGCGGGGGTGGGCCGCAGGTGATGGCAGCGTCACTGTTCGATAACGAGGAATTTCTCGCAGAGACGGCAGAGACGCAGAGAAAAACAGGGGGGGCGGGCCGGCGAGCGCCACTCGGTCCGTCGGCTGACGTCGCACGCGGTCCCGGCAGCGGACCTTCCTCAACCCTCAACCCGTGTGGAGAACGACGTTTCGTTCCCGATCTCCCGTCCCTCTGCGTCTCTGCCGTCTCTACGAGAGATGACGGAACAGACGGGGACAGACGCCCATTGAGCAGCACACCGGGGCCGACCCACGACCAATACTTCAGAGATACACGTGGGGGTCATCTCAAAAGTTGGTCGGAGTGGCTCAAGAAGGGTCGGATGAGAGGACTGGTGAATGCATGTCTGGCCGGAAACGTCGCATGACTGCTCCAGACAATGCTTTTCGCTGGGATTTCCTCTCGGATCATCGAGCCGAACGGAATTCAGCGAGTTTTTCTCCAGAGATTTTCCACCAATTCTTGAGACGCACATGCAATTGCGACGGGTGCGACACGGCGGACTTGCACAAGCGTGCGAGGCCCCTGAACGTCCGCTCCATGTTGGCATACACACGTCCGAGTCGCGTCCGTCACGCGGCGTCAATCGTCAGGCGGGCGATCGCCTCGCGATGGTGTCTCGCATCACCGAACAGGAACTCATTGGCCTTGTTCCGTTTGTAGTACAGATGCAGATCGTGCTCCCAGGTGAAGCCGATGCCGCCGTGCACCTGGACCGCCAGATTGCCGACATCTCGTGCCGCTTCCGAGCAATACAGTTTCGCAATCGACACGGCCCGTTCGGCGTCGACCGCGCCTTCGGTCGCCGACCAGGCCGCGTAATAGGCTGCAGCGCGACTGCTCTCCGTCTCCAGAAACATGTCGGCGCATTTAAGTTGAACCGCCTGGAACGAGCCGATGAACCGATCGAACTGCTTTCGAGTTCTGGCGTATTCGACGGTTTCGTCCAGCAGCCATTGGCAGGCTCCGATGAGTTCCGCACAGGTGACGATGGCGCCGACTTGCAGGCTGCGCGCCAGTGCCGCGACCGCCGGAGCACCGTCACACAGAATGTGAGACCGGGGAACCGTCACACCGGCGAAAGTCACCAGGGAGAGTCTGCGGGTGGCATCAATTGCGGGCGTCGCCTCGATTGTCACGCCCGGTGTCGCACGATCGACGAGCACGAGACACATCCCAGCGTCACCCTGGGCGACAACGATGATCGAGTCGGCGCCGGGAGCGTCCAGAACAAGTTGCTTCGACCCATTCAGTGTGACATGCCCCGCGGACTTCGCCGCGGTAACGCAGGGCTTGGTCAGATTCCAATCGTTGTCGTCTTCGAGAAACGCAACGGCCCCCCTGGACGAGCCCTCGATCAGTTGCGACAAGCAACGATCAACGGGTTCCGAACGGGGAACGAAAGACAACAGCGTCGCCGCCCACGTCGTCGACAGGAACGGCCCCGGCATGCACGCGCGGCCCAGCTCCTCGGCAACGACGGCCAGTTCAACCAGCCCCAAACCAAGTCCTCCCTGCTCTTCCGGCAGATGCAGGCCAATCCACCCCTGATCGGCCATCGCACGCCACAGCGGTTCATCCATCGCCGTCTCGGTCTCCATCACTTTCCGGACCCGCTCCGGCGGACACTCGCGCTGACAGAAATCCCGAACCGACTGCTGCAAAAGCTTCTGGGGCTTGGAAAGTTCGTAGTCCATGGATTGTGGTTCTCAGCCTGCCAGACTGCACCCGGGCGATGTCCCACCGTGAGGGCGGCGGGCGGTCAGAGCCGGGGCGGGAAGGGCGTCATCCTACCGGGCTCACCGGGAAGACGTCCACATCGACGCCACGACTCATCAAAACGTGATCCGGAGGAACGTGCGGTCGGCGAAATCCATTAAGCTCCAGCAGAGAATCATCCGCAACATCCAC
>JAHBXU010000066.1 GCA_019636315.1 Planctomycetaceae bacterium
AGGTGCTCGTCAGCTCGGCTGTGGAACGCTGTCCGTGTTGAGGTCGTTCAGCCGTTTTGGGGTGGCGCATCAGGGCGACGATGAAAGGGGGCTCGCAGGGCTGCGGAGAAACAGGCGCCGGCCGGCGTTGCTGACGATTCTGGGACACGCTCTCCGATCACCCTCGGCACGCAGTCCCACAACCGTTGGTGAATGGTGTTCCACGCCTCCTGGTTCGTCTGCGCGTCTGCCGTCTCTGTGAGAGTGACGGCACCGAGGCCCCCCAAGTCAGAATCTCACATCGAGGCCACCTCGCGACCATTTTCTTTCCGTTCTTGAAAGTGGCGATTCAACGCTCGTCCCTGGGACGGATTGCGGGCCGTCATCTGATAGAATGTGGCCGATGGTCCATTACGAGTTTCCAGTTTCCGCTCGCCTCGGGGAGTCGATCGTCATGCTGAGAGTTGCCCGTCTGCTGGTGATGGTGTTGTCGGGTTTCGCCGCCCACAGCGTTGCTTCCCTTGCGGCCGCGGAACAGCCGAACATTGTGTTCATCATGGCGGACGATCTCGGTTGGGCCGACGTCGCATTTCATGGAGGGAACGCCCCGACGCCGCATCTCGACCGACTGGCGGCGGAGGGAGTCGAGCTCGCGCAGCACTATGTCGCGCCGGTGTGCAGTCCCACACGGACCGGATTGATGACCGGGCGCTGCTGGAGCCGCTTCAATGTCACCAATCCCCAGAACGAACGGGCGCTGCCCTGGGAGACCGTCACGTTGCCGCGGGCCTTGCAGGCCGCTGGCTACGACACCTGCCTGACGGGCAAATGGCATTTGGGATCAAAGCCCGAATGGGGGCCGAACCACTTCGGATTCGATCATTCCTACGGCTCGTTGGCCGGAGGCGTCACCTCGTGGACGCACCGCTATAAAGTCGGCCCCTTCACGTCGACCTGGCATCGCAATGAGACGCTGCTCGACGAAGACGGACACGTCACCGACCTGATTACGGACGAGGCCGTGCGCTGGCTCGCCGACCGCACCGAACGGCCGTTCTTTCTCTATGTCCCCTTCACCGCCGTGCATTTGCCGGTTGACGAGCCCCAGGAGTGGCTGGCCCGCGTGCCGGCGGAGATCGACGGTCCAGTCGCGCGGCACTATGCCGCCTGCATCATGCATCTGGACGACGCTGTGGGCCGCATTGTCGATGCTCTCGAACACTCAGGTCGCCGGGACAACACCTTAGTGATCTTCACGAGTGATAACGGCGGCAGCACGGCGGAAAACAACGGCCAGAGCTATCCCAACGCGAACGCCCCCGCCGGCCCGCTGCCGGGAAGCAACACGCCGCTCCGTGGCCAGAAAGGGGAGCTCTACGAAGGCGGCATTCGCGTGCCGACGATCGTCCATTGGCCCGCGCGGCTCGCGCCCGGCCGTTGCGACGCCCCGCTCCAGATCACCGACTGGATGCCCACACTCTGCGCGCTGGCCGGCTACCGTGCGGAGCAGGACCTCCGCTGGGACGGAACCGACGTCTGGCCCGTCATCACAGGCTCATCGACGCGCGACGCCCATCCGCTGTATTGGACAGCGCCCGGCTACCGCTCGCGGGCCGTTCGGGATGGGGACTGGAAGCTGATCGTCCACGGCGACGGCGATGCGCGACGTGTCGAACTGTTCGATCTCGCCCACGATCCCACCGAACGCACGAATCGGGCGTCCGACCTGCCGGACAAAGCCGCCGCCCTCGAACGCCTCCTGACAACGCTCGCCGCCGCCGACGGCGACGCAGCCGTGGAAGACTAACGATCGGCGCACCGGGTCAGCTTGTGCACATGACCGATTCGGGTGCCACTCAGCCGCTGTGCGGACCGATGGGAACAGCGGAGCGGACCCTTGGCTGCCGATTCCGTCTGGGCCACCCAGTGGAATTCTGGCCTTTCGAAAAAAATCCTGAAAGACCGTGTCCGGTTTCCTGGCAGGTTTTCGTTCCCCTTGTGAGAGGACATTTGACAGCATCCACACTCACCCTCATGTAAGGATCAAGATCATGACGCGAACCCTCCTCAGCTACCTGGCCAGCGGATTCCTCGGCACGGCCCTCGGACTGGCCACACTGGCGGGGTTCGGCGGCAACCAGCCCGCTAATCTCGAGCTGGCCTGCGACCTTCCCAGTTGTGACGTCGTCCAGCCGGACGAGTCGGCCACCCTGTTGGCCTGCGACGCTCCCAGTTGTGGCGTCGTCCAGCCGGACGAGTCGGCCACCCTGTTGGCCTGCGACCTTCCCAGTTGTAGCGTCGTCCAGCCGGACGAGTCGGCCATCCTGTTAACCTGCGACCTTCCCAGTTGTCAAATCGTCCAGCCGGACGAGTCCGCCATCCTGTTGGCCTGCGACCATCCCGGTTGTAACGTCGTCCAGTCGGACGAGTTCGCCATCCTGTTGGCTGGAAATGGCGGCAGCGGGGGCATGTTCCAGTCGACTTGATCGCCTGTCTCATCTGACCCAAGCAGCCACGAACGGCGACAATCGACAATACGGTCCTGATCGCACATCCGCGAGGTTCCCCCTCGCGGATGGCTTTGCGCGCTGCCTGCACCACGATGGCTCAATCCCGCCCGGGTGCGACCTCATTGTGAGCCCCCTCCTTCACAGCAAATGTCCGTCGCAGCGTGACCGCCAGATTCTCTCGCAGGATCGGGCCGATGAGCGGGCCGCCGGCCACGAACAGCCGCGGGACCGATCGCACGTCAAGCTCCTTTGCCAACCGGACGTCCGCCTCCAGGCGGTCCGAGACTGCCGCCGATGTCACAGCGGCGTCGAATCCGACAGCATCGACCCGTTGCCGCGCTTCGCCTGCGGCCCGCTCGACCGTCATCCCCCGCTGATTCGTATACAACCAGTCGGCAAACGGAGCGAAGGCCGCTTCGTCCGTGGCGGCGACCGCCAGGGCGATCCGTACCAGTTCGCAGGCCTGGCGATGGGCTGCGGCGACGTCTTCTTCCGTGCTCCAGACCGGATTGCACGACGGATCGAGGGGGGCGAAGCGCATCTCGATTCGCAGCGGCTCCTCGCGGCTGATCTCCTCCAACAGCGCATGCACCCGGCGACAATGCGAACAGGTGGGACACGAAAACATGGTCACGCGCCGCTCGGACTTCGGATCTCCCGAGACGGTCGTCAGCGTGATCCCGGCGCCGGCGAAGGAAACTCGATCCACGACCGCTGATCCGCCGCTGACAGGGATCGCCGCCAGTTCTGTGGACGCGTGCATAAAGACCAGCACCGTAGCCGTCCATGCAGTCAAGAGGATGGCGGCGTTCACTGAGAGATGCACCCACCGCGGGCTGAGCGGCGGTTCGAGAGCCTCCACGCGCCGCGCCCGAGTTTGCCGCCAGACGTTGCGTGCAAGCAAAACCGCCGTGAAAAAGAATGCCAGATTGATGGCATGGTCCACCAAACACCACGGACAATGCTCCTGCAAACGTGCGTGCATCACATACGGAAACCAGACCGCCGCAGCCACCGCCGGAGCGGCGACGACAGACAGCGCCAAGGCCCCGAATGGACGGGTGCGGCGCTCAATGGTCAGCAATCCCAGAACCGCCGCATAATAGGCGAACGCCCAGAGAGTCAGCGAGACACCCAACACTTGACTGTACGGACTGGTGAGCACGCTTTCGCAGTCGAAACCGCCGGCCGTGCATCCTGGCAACACCAGTGGACCGTCCAGCCCACGATCGGCCAGCTTCCAGGCGAGGATGCTATTGACCGTCAGGCCGCAGCCAACAAGCAGCCAAAGAATGGCTTTCAACAGGCGTGTCATCCCTCCATCAGCCAATCCACGTTCATCCATTATCCTGGTTCCTGTCTGATGAGATCCGATTGATCCGTTAGCCACGTAGGGTTCGGCGGGTGGCACTGTTGGCGGGGCGGGTCAGCTTGTGCATTTGACTTATTCGGGATCACTTTCGGGTGCCACTGGTCGGCTTGTCCGCCAGTGGCGAATGGCTCACACGGGTGGCTATGTGATAAGGCCGTCCCTTAAGCCGTGAATCGTCGGCAAGGCCGGGGCGTGGTGTTGGCCGTCCGATTCATACCAGCGGCTGCTGGACCATTGCCACAGTCGAGCCTCTGCGACCAGGCCGCGGCGGACCGGGTTGAGGTGGATGTAGTCGATGGCGGCAAGCACGACCCGCTGGGTCGACAGGTTGCGGTCGTAGCCGGGGCCTTCTTGCCAGAAACGAAACGTTGACTTGCCCGGTCGCTCCCGAATCGTCAGCCGCTCCAACAGGGGGCTGTCGTTTGACTCCAGCAGCTTTTTGATGCGATACGAGAATGGACGTTTGATTGTGAACAGCAACCGGTCCAGTTCCGGTTGCGGCTCCAGCGGATCGACGAGCAGATGCACGTGCTCCGGCATGAACACGAACGCAACCATCCGAAACCGGCACGTCGCCATCGCCCGGTCGATCGACTCGGCCAGCATCCCCCGCCACAGGTCGTTGGTCAGCAGCTTCATCCGCCGATAGCACGAGAACGTCAACTCGTGCAGATCGCCTGGCTCATGATAGTGCTTCACCTGTTTGCGATGCCCGATCATGAGATCCGAGCCTACCCACGATTGCACTGGCGGACAAGCCGACCAGTGGCACCCGAACGTTGCGCACTGATGGACAAGCCGACCAGTGTCACCAGGCGCGTCATTCGCCGATCGTCACGTCATCCTGTGGGTCGTACTGGAGCCATCGCCGGGCGGCTTCCAGGTTCCACTTCATTCCGGTGTTGGCCGACATGCCGTTGACGATGAGGCAAGGGTGGGGCCAAGCGGTGCTCTCGGCGAAGACGGCTCGCTCGAACAGGTGGGCGAAGTCGCGGTTCGAGAGCCACATGCTGCGAAACCACTGCTCCGTCGCATCCAACGGTTGATCGCCGGCTGGCCCCGTCGCTTGGGTCGGTGTCCCGGCCGCTGAAAGTGTGTGAGTCCGATTCTCACCGGGCTGGCACCAGCCGATGCGGACGCAGACGAACGTCGTGCGTCCCTTCGCCTTGGCCGCGAGCGCGCGGCACAATCGCTCGCCGCTGCTCTTGGCGACGGCATAAGGAGTGGAGTCCATCTGGCGTTCGCCCGTGTGCCAGAGCGTGCCGACGGCGTGATCGTGGTCGGCCGTGAGTTCTCCGGGGCCGATCGTGTTCGCCAGCGGCTCGTCCTTGTAGCGTCCCATGACGTGGTTCGACGAGGCGAACACGACCCGCCGCACACCGGCCTCGACGGCCGCGAGGGCCACGTTGAGCGTCATATCGAGTGAGGCGTTGGCGTCAGCCCAGGATGCTTCCGGATAGGGATTCTGTGCGGCGAGGTGCACCACCGCATCGCAGCGTGCGATCTCGTCCCGCCACCGCCGGTCGTCCCAGCGCGTCAGATCGCATTGCACGAACATTCCCTGTGCGGAGTGTCCGGTTCCCAGCCGCTGGGCGAGTTGCGCCGGCGTGGGGGAATCGCAGTCCAGCCCGACGATGTGGGAGACGTGTGGGTGCGAACTCAAATGGGAGATCAGCTTCCAGCCAAGATTTCCCGTTGCTCCCGTGACGACGATGCGCTGCATGGGCGTTGCTTTGTCGAGTGGCCAGGGTCGCTCCGCGAGGCGAACGCCTTCGCGCTGTTGGAATGAGGGACGCTCGGATCGATTCCTGATACGATCCCCGCGGATCCTATCCCAATTCTCACAGGCGTCCTTTCATGTTCCGGTCCTCAGCGAAATCGATTGTCCTGTGGTTGTCAACCTCCGTCGCCCTCGCTGCCGGGCCTCACGGAAAAACAGAACCTGCCACGACGACTTCTCCCATGACCCCACGCGTGACACAGACGGACACATATCACGGCATTGAAGTCCCCGATCCGTATCGCTGGTTGGAGGACGATGTCCGGACTTCGCCTCAGGTCGCCGAGTGGGTGCGGCAGCAGAACGAGCACACGTTCGCCTTCCTGGAACAGATTCCCGAACGGGGGCACATCCAGGAGCGACTGACCCAACTGTGGAACTTCGAGAAGTTCGGCACGCCTTCCAAAGCGGGCGGGCGCATCTTCTTCGAGAAGAACAACGGCCTGCAGAATCAATTCGTGCTCTATGTGCAGGATTCATTGGAAGACGAGCCGCGTGTGCTGATCGACCCGAACACCTGGTCCGACGACGGCACGGTCTCGCTCGGAGGGCTGTCCGTCAGCAAGGACGGGCGAACTGTCGCTTACGCTGTCCAGGAAGCGGGATCGGACTGGGCCGTCTGGAAGTTTCTGAAGATTGACACCGGCCAGGTGCTGGAGCACGAACTGCGGTGGATCAAGTTCAACTGGCCCGCCTGGACGGCTGATGGCGAGGGGGTGTTCTATGCGCGATTTCCTGAACCGGAGGAAGGAGCCGCGTTTCAGAATCTGAATCTTAATCAGCAGGTGTTCTATCACCGACTCGGCCGCCCGCAGTCGGAGGATGTGCTCGTCTTCCACCGGCCGGATCATCCGGAGTGGGGTTATTCGTGCCGCGTGACGGAGGACGGCCGGTACCTCGTCATCACCGTCCATGTGGGAACGGATGACCGGTATCGCGTGTTCGTCAAGGACCTGCACGAACCCTACGGCCTGCCGATCGCGGTGATTCCGACGTTCGATCACGAATACAGTTTCATCAGCAATGACGGACCGGTGCTGTATTTCAAAACGAACCGGGACGCCCCGCGCGGCCGTGTGATTGCGATGGATCTTCGTCAGGTGGATTCCTCGCCGCGCGCCGAGGGAGAACCGCCATCGCTTTCGCCGCAACGGGAAATCATTCCCGAACAGCCGGCGACGATGGTCGATGTTTCGCTGGTCGGCAACCTGTTCATTGTCGAGTCGCTGGAGGACGCACAGTCGAAAGTCACGCTCTATCAGCCGGACGGCCGCTTCGTGCGAAACGTCGAGCTTCCCGGGATCGGCTCCGCGAACGGTTTCAACGGGCGGCGGACGGATACGGAAACGTTCTATTCGTTCTCAAGTTTTGCGACACCGCCGAGCATCTTTCGTTACGACCTCGTCACCGGGGAGAGCACGTTGCTCCGGCAGGCGAAAGTGGACTTTGATCCCAGCGCCTATACCGTCGAGCAGGTCTTCTACACGAGCAAAGACGGCACACGCGTCCCCATGTTTCTGGCCTATAAGAAGGGTCTGAAACGAAACGGCGAGAGCCCCACCCTGCTCTACGGGTACGGCGGCTTTAACGTCTCGCTGACGCCTGCGTTCTCCGTGAGTCGATTGGCCTGGATGGAGATGGGCGGGCTGTTCGCTATGCCCAACCTGCGCGGCGGCGGAGAATACGGCGAAGAATGGCACAACGCGGGCACCCGACTGCAGAAGCAGAACGTCTTCGACGACTTCATCGCCGCCGCCGAGTGGCTCATCGAACACAAGTACACCACATCCCCCAAGTTGGCCATCCAGGGGGGTTCCAACGGCGGACTCCTCGTCGGTGCATGCCTGACGCAACGTCCGGAACTGTTCGGCGCGTGCCTCCCCGCCGTCGGCGTGATGGACATGTTGCGTTTCAACCAGTTCACCGCGGGTCGCTACTGGGTGGACGACTATGGCTCGCCCGATGATCCTGCCGAGTTCAAGGCGCTGCTCGCCTATTCCCCTTTGCATAACATCCGGTCGGGCGTGTGCTATCCCCCGACGCTCGTCACGACCGCTGACACCGACGACCGCGTTGTCCCCGGTCACAGCTTCAAGTTCGCGGCGGCCCTGCAACAGGCGCAGTCTTGTGACAACCCGATCCTGATCCGCATCGAAACCCGCGCCGGACACGGCGCCGGCAAACCGACATCCAAGCTCATCGAGGAACTCACCGACCAGTGGGCGTTTCTGGTCAAGGTCCTGGGGATGACGGTGGAATGAACTTCACTGGATCAGATGCTCCGACTGGTCTCCAGTGATTGGAGGCAATAAGTTCCTTACGGTCTTTCCTGGAGTAAGGGATGAGCAGACGCGAACGGCGGTTTGGGCAACCCTCGCGGCATGACGAGGTTAATATCGTTGTCGCTCCCAAGCCGACGGCTCCGCCGTCGGACAATGGCGGTTCCGCACGATGGTTTCGCCGAAAGGGCATTGATGCGTTCTCCGCGTCGATTGACGGCAAAGCCGTCGGCCTGAGGATTTCGAGTGACTGCGCCTGGAAAAAATCCGGGCGGAAGGGATCGAGCAGTGTTGAACCCGCGGCTGAGAGTCGCTAACCTCTTGAGCTTCCATCATTTTCGCGGGTCAGGCGGCGCGATTTCCGCAGCCGAACGCAGAGATATCGTGCGAGGAGTGCGACTGTGAGTAAGTCGTTTATGGCGAAAAACGAGACGTTTCGTCCGCACTGGTATGTCGTCGATGCCGACAATCAGGTCGTCGGACGGCTGGCCACGCGGCTGGCGACCATCTTGATGGGCAAACATCGCCCAACATACACGCCGCATGTGGATACGGGCGATTTCGTGATCGTCGTCAACGCCGACAAGGTCCGTTTCAGCGGTCAGCCTCTGGCGCACGACTCTCATCCGTACTTTACGCAGAAAATGAAGTCCCAGGTGTACCAGCGATACACGGGATATCCGAGCGGACAGAGAACCCAGACGGCCGCTGACCTGCTGGCAAAGAAGCCGGAAATGATTCTTCGCGAGGCGGTCCGCCGCATGCTTCCGAAGAACAAATTGGGCGTGCACATGCTCAAGAAGCTGAAGCTGTACGCGGGACCGAACCACCCGCATCAGGCACAGTTGCCCGAAAATCTGCCAGCACACCTGCAGTCTTAAATCCGATTTCAACGACGATTTCATCGTTCAACAGTGAGCTTCCAGTATGACGGACGAAATTCCGGAAACTTCGCCCTCGCAAGATGTTGTCGCCTCCCAGGCAGAAGATGCTGCGGCGTCTGCTGATGACGGAGCCGCACTGGACATCGGTTCTCAGGCAGACACCCCGGCCGGCGGCCGTCGCAAGGCGGGACTCGTGCGTGGGCGCGTGGATGAGCATGGGGTTGCGATGGGAACCGGCCGGCGAAAGACGGCTGTTGCCCGCGTTCGCATTTCTGACGGTCAGGGCGGATTCACCATCAATGGTCGCGAATTCACCGAGTACTTCCCTTTGGAGCGGGATCAACAGTTGATTCATGCCCCCCTGAAAGCGACTGGTTCGTTGGGGAAGGTCAACATCTGGGTCCGCGTGGAGGGGGGCGGTCCAACCGGTCAAACGGGAGCCGTGGTGCTCGGAATCGCGCGAGCCCTGCAGGTGAAGAACCCGTCACTGCACGAGAAACTCAGTGAGGGGGGCTTCCTCACCCGCGATGGGCGTATGGTGGAGCGAAAGAAGTACGGGCGACGCAAGGCTCGTCGGAGTTTTCAGTTCTCCAAACGCTGACGCGAACAACGCAGCCACGTTTTTCGTCGATTCTCGAATCTGCACCCCGGCTGGTTCCCGCCCGTCGGGGTTTCTTATTGTCCGGCAACGGAAAATGCGCCCCGGCGCGACCCTGGAACCTCGGGTGAGATGCAAAGGAGGCCGTTATGGAACGGTCGATGTTCAACTCGCTGCTCGTTCCCGATCTCAAGATGATGATCGACGAGGACGATGGTCCCGGGATGAAGGCGTTCTGTGAAGATTTGCACCCCAGCGCAGCCGCCGAGGTGCTCGAAAGTTTCCCGCCGGACAGCGTCTGGGGAATCCTGACTCATTGCCCGCCGCAAACCCAGGCGGAGATCTTTCAGTTCCTGTCGCTGCCGTTTCAGGTTCAGATCGTGGAGTCGATCGAGCCGAGCCAGTTGACGCGGCTCATCGAGGAGATGTCGGCCGACGATCGCGTCGACCTGCTCGAACGTCTCGCCCCCGAGAAGGTGGAAGCTCTGTTGCCGCTGATCGCCCACGCGAAACGCAGCGACATTCGTAAACTGCTGTCCTATCCGGAGGAGAGCGCGGGGTCGATCATGACCACCGACTACGCCTCGCTCCCCGCCGATATCACCGTCGCCGAGGCACTCCAGCGATTGCGGTTGCAGGCGCCCAGTCGCGAGACGATCTACTACATCTACGTCACCGACGAAGATCGCCATCTTCAGGGGTTTCTTTCGTTGCGGGATCTGATACTGGCAAAGCCGACGGCGCGTCTGTCGGAAATCATGCAGCGCGATGTCATCTCGGTTCGCGTCGATGACGACCAGGAACTGGTCGCGCGAGAAATCGCCCGTTACGACTTCATCGCGATCCCCGTCGTGGATAATCAGAACCAGCTCGTGGGGATCGTCACACACGACGACGCCGCGGACGTGCTTCTCGAAGAAGCTACGGAAGACCAGCAGCGCCTGGCGGCGGTCGAGCCGCTCGAAGACAGCTATCTGCAAACCTCCGTACGGACGCTCGTCTGGAAGCGGGGAATGTGGCTCGTCATCCTGCTGGGGACGGCCGTGGTGACCGCCGGGCTGATCAAGATTTACGACAAGGGGGGGCATCACGCCCAGTGGATGATTCTGTTTCTGCCAATGGTCCTTGCCAGCGGAGGAAACGCGGGGTCGCAATCGGCCACGCTGATCATTCGCGCGCTTGCGCTTCGCGAAACGGCGCAGGGCGACGCCCGACGGATCTGGGTCCGCGAACTCTATCTGGGGTCGCTGTTAGGAGCCGCCTTGGCGACGGCGGCGCTCATCATCGCGTCCCTCTTTCCGTCCATTGCCTTCTGGCAGGCGGCCGTCGTTGGCAGCACGGTCTTTCTTGTCGTGACTCTGGGC
>JAHBXU010000660.1 GCA_019636315.1 Planctomycetaceae bacterium
GCGCCACGTCCCGATGTCGTTGAGTAGCCGGAGGCGGGGGTTAGAGGCTCGATGGTTGGACGAGCCGCGTGCCTCCGGGATGCCCGTGGGGGCGACACTCAATCGATACGATCGGAGTGTAATCGATTCCCCTGAGTGTGTGTAGCGATGGGGTTGACGCTCGGATCATGCGTCGTCACCTGCTGTTGATCGCCGTTGTATGTTCCGGCTTCCCTCGTAATTCAGTGCGCGAAGTTCGAGAAACTCGGGTGATACGCTGGTTTGCCTGCTCAGCGGGAGATCACGTGCGCTGCGTGCGGCAGGCGCTGAATGATTCGGGACGCCCACCCCGCTGGCGCCAAGTTCTGTGGGGCACGACTGTGTTCAGGACCGATGCGCTGCCGCAGACTGGGGACTGCGGATGAAGCGCGAGACAAAGTTGGATCCGGGTTGTGGTCGTCAATTCGTGTCGGTTCAAGAGTTCAGCACCAGTGCATCCCAGAACTGGTGGCAGCAGCGGTTGATCGTCTGCGCACGCAGCGCCGCACGCCGCAGCTCACCACGCTGCGCCTGCAACCACTGCCGCAGTCCCCACTCGCCGCGTTCCCGTAGTTGGTCCAGGGCCGCATGCGCCCACTCCCCCGGCGACTCCGGAGCCAGCACCTTCGTGCAGGCCCACACATGCTCGCTGACGTGGTACCAGGCCACGATCGCCGTCGCATCCGCGAAGTACCGCTCCTGAATCTGCCAGCACCAGTCCCCGTCGTCGGCCACGAAGATTCGCTCCGCGGCCTCCCGATACCCGCGGCGACAGGCCACCCGGAACAGGCTGGCGCCGAACTCCTGCTCATATCCGCAGCGATAGGGCGTGCGTGTGATGCGGACTGGTCCATCCAGCCCCGGGATCGTGATGCGGGCGCGTCACGGTTTTGCATCGAGCGCCCGCAACAGGCGGGATGCGGTGCCTGCGCGGCGGCTTCCGGGAGGACGGCGTGCGCGACCTGATTGCCGACCTGACGGCAGAGGAGATGGACCCGTTCCTCGCGTTCCGCGGGCGTGCCGGGAATGTCTTCGGAGAAGGTGCAGACTTTCTGTTCGGGGATCGAATCGTAATCTCGACCAACATGGTGCCCTCCTGGGGGTCTCCCGGTTCCAAACGCTGGGAACTCAGCGAACACACAAGGAGGGGACCTTTCTGTGCTTCCGCACCGCCACGAATTGGCGACCACACCCGTCGGATTCCGTCGCTGCGTCAGATCGTTGAAAAAAGATTGAAAATTTTGTAAAAAGTGATCGTCGACTCTTGCGTCCCGTTGAGTTGAGTTTTCTTTCGCGAGGCGAAGTCGACGTCCTCTCATCTTTTTTTCATTATCAGTTCCACGTCCTTCGAGGTCGCGCTTTGGCTGCGCCGTGCAGCAGGTCGCGATCAATCGACCAATGGCGCTCGAATTTGCGATCGTGCGCGGCACGCTGCCCGATGCGCCCAACTTCATGCGCTGGGTTGAAGAGATCGATGGGGAATCGTTGCGGAGTTCAACAGGTAGTTTCGGATTGTTCAGGTTTCATTCCCCGCATGAAGGAGACGCAACATGTTGAAACATTCACGTCAGAAACGCGGCTTTACCCTCATTGAGTTGCTGGTGGTCATTGCGATTATTGCCATCCTGATCGCCTTGCTGCTGCCCGCCGTACAACAGGCGCGCGAAGCGGCCCGGCGCAGTCAGTGCATGAACAACATCAAGCAGATCTGTCTGGCACTGCACAATTATCTCGATGTCCATCTGGCGTTCCCCCAAGCGATGACGTTGGACAAAACTCTCCATGCTGATCCCCATGGCGGGAGCCTGGCGGAATCGCAATGGGGTTGGTCGGTCGCCATCTTGCCATTCCTGGAACAGGGAAACCTGTATGAACGACTGAATCCGACGTCGAACATGCTGAAGGACGTCTTCCTCGATCCGAACCGCGTCAACCTGCTGCTGACGCCGCTGAGCGTTTATCTGTGTCCCTCAGACCCCGAACCGGGCGTGAATCGAAATCGGCCATTCCAGGCCAAGGCGGGGGGCGTGCTCCTGGGAATCGACGGACTTCCTCAGGACTACTTCGTGGGGAAGAACAATTACCCGGGCAACAACGGTGATGACGACCAGACGGGAATCTTCGAGAGCGGCAGCAACAAGGTGGTCCGTCTGCGAGACATCACCGATGGAACGAGCAATTCCATTCTGATCGGCGAGCGCAAGAGTCTCAAAGGGCAGTGGGCCGCGGTCTGGCCCGGGGCCGAGTTGCTCGGCGGCGGCGTGACGAATGTGTGGGGCCTTTGCGGCAAGACACAGTTCCGCATGAACGACGGCATGGCCGGAGGAACGACGGATCCTGACCCGAAGCTTGCCTTCGGCAGCCAGCATACAGGCGGCGCGCAGTTCGGATTCTGCGACGGGTCCGCCCGGTTCATCAGCGAGAACATCAGCTGGGAGTTCACGGAAGCGGATACGCCTCCGAAGGGCGTCTATAACCGCCTGGGCAACATCTCCGATGGATTGGTTGTCGGGGAGTTCTAAGGGTTCCAGCATCCCTGAAACAGGCATGGCTGAATCAGTTCGCCGCGCAGTGCAGGCCACTGCGCGGCGACCCCTCGCCTTCTCTCCAGCTGCAGCGCTCGGTGCAGCCGGAGTTCTCTTCGCGCCATTCGATCACGTTGTCTCTCCGGGGCCGAGGGAGAGATCACCGTTTTGTGAATGCATGGCGCGTATCGATCGACGGAGATCCGAATATGACAACCAAACAAAAGCGGCTGCGATTGCGGAGCGTCTGTGTTCTGGTGCTGATGTCGTTGACCACAGCATCGGGTTGTCGCGGGTACTCCTCTGTGAGCGAATTTGAGCAAACAGAAAATCGCAAGTCGCGTTTCCAGGACGTCGTCAAAGAGATCGGGGGGACTGCGGAGCACAAGTACTATCAGGTCGCCGGAAAGGAGGGCCTCGCCTGGAAGATCAATCTCGCCGGCGCGAAGTTTGAACCGCGGCAGGCCGATGAATTCCTCGACACGCTCCAGGCGATGGGGTACATCGCCGAAGTGGATCTCAGCGGCTCGTCGATTACCGATGAGCAGTTGATCAAGTTTGACGAGGCGAAGTACGGCCGCGTGGTTATGGACTTGAACCTGAGCAACACCGCGATCAGTGATGCCGCGATCGACAAGCTGGAAAACTTCTACTGCCTCAAGAATGTGGATCTGACGGGGACGAAGGTGACACAGCCTGCCGTCGATCGCTTCATCGCACGCCGCAAGCAGAATCCGTTGACCCAGGT
>JAHBXU010000661.1 GCA_019636315.1 Planctomycetaceae bacterium
ATCAGATCATCATGAGCATTCTGGACCAGTTGGACGACCGGGAGCGGGCCATTATCCTGCACCGTTACGGTCTCGTTCAGGGGACGGAACCTCAAACTCTGGAGCAGGTGGGACGCCGTTTCGGCGTGACCAAGGAGCGCATCCGGCAACTCGAAACACGGGCGCTCAAGAAACTCCAGAAGATTGCTCATGACGACAGCCTGGAGATCCCCGGCATCTGAGGCTCTCTCGGCTCGGACGTTCCGACATTCCACCGCCCGGCGCACCAGCAAGGTCGCCGGGCGGTTTTCGTTTTGCGAGCGATGAATCGCGTCGAAGCGGCGGATTCTCCGACTTCCCTGAGATTCAGTTTCAGAGCCGCCATCGACGAAATGCCGGACGAGGAACCTTAATATCGACGACAAACTGTGTATGATCGCAACTGGTGCGATCGAATCTGACCCTCATCTGAAACCTCGCAACTCGCCCAGATGGAAGTCCCGCCATGTCCACAGTAGCATGCCGACTGGCAGAACTGACCCGGCGCGAATTGTTCACGCGCGTAGGGACCGGAGTGGGGTCGATCGCGCTCGCGTCGCTCCTGGCGGACGACACCCGAGCGTCGTCTCGCGCTGAGCATTTCAATGGTTCGGCTTCCGACCCCCTCGCGGCTCGACTGACCGATCTCGCTCCGCGGGCGAAGAACGTCATCTTTCTGCATATGGTCGGCGCTCCGTCGCATCTCGACCTGTTCGACTACAAACCCGAACTCGTCCGCCGCGACGGCGAGCCCCTCCCCGACGAACTTTGGAACGGGCTGCGATTGGCGTTCATTCGCGAAAGGCCGAACTTATTCGGCACGCAGCTCAAATTTCATCGGCACGGGGAAAGCGGCCTGGAGCTGAGTGAATTGCTGCCGCATCTGGCCGGTGTTGCCGACGAACTCTGCGTGATCAAAACGCTGCACACGGAGCATTTCAATCACGGACCGGCCCAGTTGTTCTTCCACACGGGCTTCGGACGGTTCGGTCGTCCGTCGTTGGGGTCGTGGACAACATACGGCTTGGGGAGCGAAAACCGCAATCTGCCCGGGTTTGTCGTACTGATTACGGGCTCGGTGGCCGGCGCCGGCAACAGCTTGTGGGGCAGCGGCTTCCTTCCCAGCGTTTACCAGGGAATCGAGTTTCGTTCCAGCGGCGATCCCGTCCTGTTTCTGTCCAATCCCGAAGGAATCGACGCCGAGCGCCGCCGCCGCATGCTCGATTCCGTAAACGATCTCAACCGCGCGCGGCTGGCCGACGTCGGCGATCCGGAAATCGCCACGCGGATCAATCAGTATGAGATGGCGTATCGCATGCAGACGGCCGTCCCCGAGTTGATGGATCTGGGGGGCGAGCCACGGCACATCCTCGAAATGTATGGAGCCGAACCCGGCCAGGAGAGCGTTGCGAACAACTGCCTGCTGGCGCGGCGGCTCGTCGAGCGCGGCGTCCGGTTCGTTCAACTCTACGATGCCGACTGGGACCACCATAGCGGCCTGTTTAACCAGTTGCCCAAGAAGTGCCAGTTGGTTGATCGTCCAATTGCCGCCCTGATCAGGGATCTCAAAGCACGCGGATTGCTCGACGAAACGCTGGTCGTGTGGGGCGCCGAATTCGGCCGCACGCCGGTGATGCAGCAGATGAGCGGCCGCGGCAAGGCAACCAACCTGGGCCGTGATCATCACAAGGACGCCTATAGCATCTGGATGGCGGGCGGCGGCGTCAAAGGGGGACTGACCTACGGACGAACGGACGACATCGGGTTTCACCCCGTCGAAGACCCCATGCACGTCAACGACTTCCACGCCACGCTGCTCCACCTGCTCGGCTTGCGACACGAACAACTGACGTTCAAGTTCCAGGGCCGACAGTTCCGCCTGACAGACGTTGGCGGTCGCGTCGCGGAAAAGATCATCAGCTGATCCGCCGGTTCGCTCACTGGCAGATCGCCATTTTCCGCCAGGTCCGCGTCAGGCCTGATAGATTGGAAGAATCTGATACGGCGGCGTCAGTGCGAGAATCGCCAGCGCTGTCGTATAGGTGCTGCCATAGGACCGGTCCTTCACTGCCTCCGGATCCCAGGAGCCATCGGCTCGCTGATTTCCAATGAGCGTGGCCATCATCTCAGGGTAATACGTCGCCCAGTAGCGGCCGCCGAGTTGAAACATGGCCTGAGAGCAGTAGTACGTCGAGTAGTGATATCGGTCCAGGGCGTGAACTCCCGGGCCGTTATACGACCGTTGCCGATTCGCCAGAATCCAATCGCCCGCCGCACGTGCGATTTTCGAGTGGTGTTCGCCTCCCAGTGCCAGCGACAGGATGCCACCGCCCACAATTCCGCCGCTCGGACGGCGCTCCGCTTCCGCATAGTTGAACGCCCCCCGAGGGGAATCGAAGCAGCGGCGGACATACTCCATCGCCTCATCGATGAACTGCTGCGGCACGTCGAACTCCGCGTTCTTGGCAGATCGCAGGAACATCAACTGCCAGGACGTGACGGACAGATCCGAATCGTTATAGGCGTACGGGACGACATAGCGCCAGCCCCCTTTATCGATGTCCTTGCTTTTGGGAGCAACCTGCTGCACGCGGGTGAATTCGAGCGCTTTGATGATCGCCTCACCGAGCCGCGCCTGCAGCGCGGCGTCCGTCATGCCGTAGACCTCCGACAACATCATTCCAGCGATCGCATGGTTGTAGATCGCCGTGTGCGATCCGTTGAACTGTTCGAAGTCGGGTGCGATCGGCAAGGCGTAGAGCATCCCGTTCTTCTGCTGTGTGGCAAGGACGAAATCAATCGCACGATTGATGGTCTCACCATGTGGTCCCTCGCCGGGGACGTGGCCTCGCGACAGAAACGCCATCACGCACAAACTTGTCACGGCGGGTTGCCCGGCGGGAAGAGTGGTGAACGATCCATCGTCGAGCTGCTGCGTCGCCAGGAAGCTTAAGCCACGATCGATCGACTGGTCCAACTGCTCCCATTCGGCGGGACTGAGGATGTCACGTGACCCGCGTTGGGCGGCGCCGACGGAACCTGACAGATCATCCACAAGAGATGTGAGGAGCAGCAAAACTACCAGGCAGCGATTCGCAGGTGCGGTATGCATCATGAGAATCCGTTTCGCCGCTCGGACTTGCCCCTGCGGCAACAATCGGTTGACTTGGAATACAACGCGACGCCCGATCGCGGGGCAAGCCCCGGCGGCGATTGATTCGCACACCTATTGTAGTCGCCCGCGAGCGACAATGGGCCAATGCGT
>JAHBXU010000662.1 GCA_019636315.1 Planctomycetaceae bacterium
AGCAACGCTTTGCCCAGCCCGAGGCCACGATGCTCCGGGACAACTCCCACATTTTGAATCGCGCCCGTCCACCACCGCTGCGCCACTCCTTGAATCGTCGCACAGGGGGTCAGAGGTCGAAATTCGGTCTCCGGAAGAACGATCAGCCACGTGGCCTGGGAGACAAAGCCACGACGCAGGGAGATGTCGCGAATCAGCCGCCGACATCCCGGCAAACTGGACAGGCAGGGAAAGAGCAGCGTGTCGACCGCTCCTTGAAAGCTGGCCCACTTCGCCTCCGCATGGGCATCCGCCAAGACGGGATGCCACTCACGCCACGCATACCCGTCCGGCAGCACCGGCTCAGGGAGATCCGCGCGGCGAAGATTGATCTCCATCCGCAGCCGCTTGAAATGGGTTGTCGGCATGGAACATTTTGCGGTTCGGAGACACCCCTCAATGGACAAGCAACCGCTGCGCCTCCAGTCCAGCCGTTGCCGCATCAAGGAGTGTACCACCCATGTCGACCGCGGAAAATCCTGCTCCACGAGATTTGTCGTACACCACGGTCCGAGCGAATTACGGCAAATTTGCAGAACCTTGAGTGGCATGTCGTCGCGGCCTGATCCGGGTCGACATGCCATCCGGTTTCCGGCTCGTTCAGCCGTCTCTCACAAGTGCAGCGTCCTCAGTCCATTGCCCGCACCTGGAGAATTGTGTATCCCGCACGAGATCACGCGTCACGAACCTCGGCAACGGCGTGGTGTCGGATTGGATAGTCGCTAACCGAGCCAGAAGATCGTCGTTCCCAACGATGGATCCCTGGTTCCCAAGCGGAAGCCTGGCAACCAGAACCTTTCATCTCCCAGTGGTGAGCTCAGCCCACCCTATTAAGGCGTATTCCCATGGCAGATTCGGTCGTTCTCGCGTACAGCGGTGGTTTGGATACTTCAGTTCTCGTCGGCTGGCTGATGGATGAGGGGTATGACGTGCACTGTTTGTACGTCGACCTCGGTCAGCCGTGCGAGGACCGCGAGGCGATCCTCAAAAAGGCCCGCGACATCGGCGCCGCGTCGGCCGAGATCGCCGACGTGCAGAACGAACTGTGCCGCGACTTCGCCTTCCCCGTGCTGCAGTGGCAGGCCAGGTACGAGAACATCTACCTGCTCGGCACATCCATCGCGCGGCCTCTCATCGCCAAGGCGTGCCTGCAGCGGGCGCGGGAGGTGGGAGCGGTCGCCTTCGTGCATGGCGCCACGGGCAAGGGGAATGACCAATGCCGCTTCCAGCTTGCCTCCGACGCCCTTGAACCCAGACTGCGGGTCATCGCCCCATGGCGAATCGAAGCGTTCCGCCAGAAATTTCCGGGCCGCAAGGAGATGCTGGAGTATTGCGCTCAAAAGAACATTCCCGTCAAAGCCACCGCCTCAAAACCATATTCGTCCGACGAAAACTGCCTGCATATCAGTTACGAAGCCGGCAAACTGGAAGACCCCGCCGTCGACGGCATTCCCATCATCGACTTCGGCATGACGGTGTCGCCGCAGGAAGCTCCGGACCAGGAGGAGTACGTCACCATCCGGTTTGAATCGGGTGTCCCCGTCGCCGTCAGCGCCGACGGGTCGCAGCCCGCAAGCGTCAACAACTCCCCCATCGACATCGTCAAATCACTCAACGAAATCGGCGGCCGCAACGGCATTGGCCGCATTGATGTCGTCGAGAATCGCTTTGTCGGCATGAAGAGCCGCGGCGTGTACGAAGCGCCCGGCATGACGTGTCTGTACACGGCCCATCAGGCCCTGGAGCAACTCACGCTCGACCGCGACCTGGTCCACCTCCGCGACCGACTCTCACCCGAGGTCGCCGAGATGGTCTATTATGGCTTCTGGTACTGCGCGAAGATGGACGCGCTGATGGCGTTCATCCGCGAAGCCCAGGCCCCCGTCACGGGTGAAGTCACGCTCGGCCTTTACAAAGGCAACGCCCGCGTCACCAGCCGCACGTCCCCCAACAGCCTGTACGACGAAGCGATCGCCAGCATGGAGAGCGGCGGCGACTACAACCAGACCGACGCCGAAGGCTTCCTGAGAATCACCGGCCTGCCGCTACGAGTACAAGGCGGCGTACGCCCGCGGACGTATTGACGTCGTAACCACCAACTGTAGGGTGCATGCAGCAACGCGAAATGCACCAACGCACGGTGCATTCCACTTCGTTTCATGCACCCTACATGGCTGGTGCATCCACTCCTATCTAAACATAATGTCACATTCCTCCCGGGGCAGTTCCGTGAACTCGAGCCTAACAGATTTCGACGCGTTGAATTGGATCAATCGATACTTTGCTGGGGAAGCCGCTCTCGACTATTCAGAACTGCGCCCGGTACTTTCCTTTTCGCTGATATGGAATCTGTTCGAGACGATTGCGTGCCGACGCTCGGCGAATGCTACGACGATCAGGCGCAGCGTTGATCATGCCGACCAGTCTGGTCGTCTTAATCGTTCTAAATACCATCACTATGTGGAGTTCTTTCGAGAAAGGTATCTCCACGACGGGAGGATCGATGATGTGTTTGATCGCTTGCTCATGACCGATCGTGAAAGCCAGAACATGATGAGGAGGGTCCTTGTTGATGACACGAAGGATCTAAACAATATCGTCTATGCCCTACTATTGATCGCCCACCGAGTACGCAACAATTTATTTCACGGCAACAAATCAGTGTCATCACTTCACCAGCAAACGGAGCTGTTCCAGGTAATTAATCGATTGTTGACGGACTATATCGAGGATATTGCGCCGGACAGGCCGCCCGGACTTATCCGGAATCGAGCAACCAAGTAGCCAAGTAGGTCAGGCTTCGGCTGACGCCGACAGGAGGGGCGACGAACGACCACTTCGAACACTCGGCTAGGTGGCATGGGGCCACGGCGTGAGCCGGGTCGCCATGTGGCGTTGCAGATCGTTCCAGCATGCTCACCCGCCTTGGGGCGTGAGAGCCGAGTAGGGTGGCCTTCGCCCACCACTTCGTTCATCGGGAGTTTTCTGGGAGAGTTGTGAACCGCGCGCAAGCCGCGACTTCGGTCGACGTGAGGATGTGCGGTCGTTGAACCGCTTGTTACAGAACTTCGGAGGGCTCGCCGATGCCTGTCGTTGAAGAAATCGCGTGGACGGTGGCGACGCTGCTGATCATCGCGGCGCTGGTGGCGGGCGTCTTCTGGGTCTTTGTGCGCCGGAGGCGGCGGCGGACGGCGCCGCACTTGCTGAAGAGGCATTTCTCGGCAGCGTCGCTCGATCAGG
>JAHBXU010000663.1 GCA_019636315.1 Planctomycetaceae bacterium
GTCTGACCCCCAGCATGGCGACGAGCCCGCACCCCACAGCAACTGCAAGCAATGCGACAGTCTTGACTCTCATTGGTCCACCTTTTGAATGGCCCCCGAAGGGATTTGGGCCAAGGTGTCGCAATGGAAACGCGATGTCGCGTTCCCATCATCGGCACCGGCGTGTTAAGGTCTTCAGCCTATAACGGTTTGACGCGTTGAATTGGTCATCCGGGTTACACTGCCCGGCTCATTACGATCGCCAAAACTCCCGCAGCTTCCCAGTGGCCCAAAACTCGCAACCGCTACCAAACCTCATGCTTTCCTGACCGGAACGGCTTAAATCATTCCGGCGTAGAGGAAGTAAGCGATGGACCCGATGCAGATGGGAATGCCATAGGGCAACAGCAGCATGCGGGGCTTGCGCTCGGCCGCGAGTCGCGAAAGTTCGCCGGGATTCTTGATGGTCAGCCACTCGGCGGCGATCATCAGAAATTGCCCGTAATGCTTCTGCCAGCTGCGTTTCCAGAGCACCATCACGACAGCCATTGCCGCTCCGACGACAACGGAGACGCAGAAGGCCCACCAGGTCACCACCGGTCCCAGCCAGGCGCCGATGCCGGCCATGAGCTTGACGTCTCCCGCCCCCATGCCTCCGACGGCATACAACGGGAGCAAGGTGGCTAGGCCGACGACGGTTCCCAGCATGGCGTCTCCCAGTCCGATCCAGCCGCTCATCCAGATGTTGAACGCGATGCCCGAGAGCACCATTGGGAACGTGAGCCAGTTCGGCACCCGCAGTTCCTTGCCGTCGATCCAGGCAGCCACGATCAGGACCAGACAAACGAATTTGACGTGCAGGTTGTCAGTGAGGAGAGCGTGCCAATCCATGAAGTCACCTTTCTGTCGTCGAGGGACTCGACGGGGAGTGGAGGGGTGTCGGCCTGCGGGGGAGCCGCCGCCGGATCGAATCCGGTTTACGTGCCCAGACCCCGGCCGCCGCTGGTCGCAGACCAGAGTGACAGCCCTCCGGCCAGCAACGGCAGCCAGAGCAAGAACGAGAGCACCGGAAACTCGATCCAAAAAGGAAACATGTGTGATGTCTTTTGTGATTAAGCAGCAGCGACCGCGTCAGAAACGATGCCCCAGGACGGTCGCGGTTGTCTTCTGAGTTGAGCGAAGGGAGCCGTTGACGACGCTTCGCATTGGGGACCGCCTCGTCACTCGAAGCGTCAGCGAGGAACTTCGGTTTCCGCCCCGCTGATGCTTCGGGTGACCAACGACCGGATCAATCAAGGAATCGCTCTGCGATGGAACAACGTCCGCCATCCGGTCGACGCGTGCATCGACCGGATGGCGGAATGGAATCGTGCGCAGAGCGGGATCAGGTCAACCCGGATTAGGTGAGCGCGTCGCGCACTTCGCCGAACTTCGTGTTGGCGTTCGTTCCGATCGCCTGAATCGCCGTGAGGCAGACCACGACGATCAACGCCAGCATCACGGCGTATTCGACAGCGGTCGGGCCGTCTTCGGACTTCAGGAAGCTCTGGACGCTGTTGATGAAGCTCTTCATCGAAAACCCCTCAATGTTTAGTAATTGTCAAGCCGTCTCCTGCCGGACACGCGCCTGCAGATTCGACCTGTAACCCCCAGCATTTGCCGCTCTCACTTCGGGTGAGAGATCGGTGACGGACCTCAATGTCCTCCGCAGCCACTCGTCGGGAGAGCCGCGGGTCTGTTGTTGCTGCCCAACCGTATGTCAGGGACCGTGCCAGTCAAATGGCTGCGGTCAAGTTGAGCGAGATTAGAGACGACACGGAGTTTTCCGGAGGCATGCGCGAATCAACCCGCACAATCGGAATCGCAACATGGGCTGCCTGCGTCGCAGGAGACCGGGACGGTCCAGCTCCACCCCGCACACACCCCTTCACGACGACGCCCTCGCTCACGGCTCCCATTCATCGAGCCGACGGCGCACCCGCTCACGGTCGCCTTCGTCTGCAACGTTGTCTTCCAAAAGCGTGCGCAAGACGTCGCAGGCGTTCGCTGTCTCGCCACGCGTGTGCAGCGCGTCGGCCCATTGAATCTGCACCACCGGAATCTGAGGCGTGCGGCTGATCGTGTGATTCCAGAGAGAGAAGTCATCCCGCCACACGGGCAGACGCGACGCAGTCATCGAGCCATACAAAGCCACCGCCAACAAAACTCCCGCCGCGCTGACGGACGCAACGAGTCGCGGTGCTCCGAAAAGTCTTGCCCCATGAACGACGACGCCGGCAACCAGGCCGAATGCGCACACGCTGGGCAGATAGAGGTATCGATCGTTCATCAACGTCGTGATGGGAAACAGATTCAGCACTGGAAACAGCAAGAGAAACCACGTGATGACCGCCCAGACAGCGAGCGGCGCAGTGTGCCGGCGTCTCCAACAGGCCCAGGCGACCAAGCCCCACGCCGCCAGGGCACGAAACACAGAGAAACTGATCCCCTGAGTCGGCGGGTCATACAGGACGTTCAGTTCCGCCGGCCAGAGCAGCATGCCGACATACTTCCAGACGATCACCGCATCAATGGCGAGAATCTGAGTCTTGCTCAACGCCAGATGTCCGCGAACGCCCCCCATTTCGGTCGTCTGGGCCGACATCGTCACGTTCAACAGGAGCACGCACAGGAGCCCGGGAATCAACTGGCGCGGCAACGATTCCGCCAACGACTTGCGACGCACCAGCACATCAAAGGCCAGCACAATGGGCGGCACAACGATGGCGGCTGCCTTCGACAGCAGTGCCAGCAACAGCCAGAGAATTCCCCACATCTCCTGCTTTCCGGAGCGGTCTTCCCTCAACCAGCACACGGCCGACGCCAGCATGAACGTGCTGCATAACAGGGTCTTGCGAGACGAGACCCAGGCCACACTTTCAATCTGCACCGGATGCACCGCAAACAGGGCGGCTGTCGCCAGTCCGATCGGTCCATTCCCCGTCAGCCGCGACACCAGCACGTAGACCAGGACCGCATTGAGTGCGTGCAGCAGCACATTGGTCACGTGGTATCCGCCCGCCTCAAAGCCGAAGAGCGTCTGGTCGATCAGCAATGAGAGCGTCGTCAGCGGAGCGTAATTTTTGACCGACATCTCGGTCGCGATTCGCCACAAGTTCGACGGATGCCAACTGGTGATCAGGGGATTGTTCAGCACATACCAGGGGTCGTCCCAATTGACGAACTCAAACCCCCGGACGGGCCAATAGAGTGCGACAACCAGACCCAGCAGGCCGGCGATGCCCCACCAGGTCGCAG
>JAHBXU010000664.1 GCA_019636315.1 Planctomycetaceae bacterium
TGTTTCGATTCCGCTCGAAGCAGGACCGCCGCAAGAGCGTCCTCATGCTGACGGAGCGCGGCCGTGATCTGGCCGAGGCGATCGACCGCATTCAAGGCTTGGAGGCGGAAGCCGTCGTGGCTGTGCTCGATGCGGGGCAACGAACCAACCTGATGACTCTCGTCGCGCGATTGCACAATCACCTGGACGCGTCGCCGCAGATTCTGATTTCGTCACTGGACGACAGTGCGGGTGACGACTGGGCCTCCGATTCAGAATCATGTTCTCCCGCGACGGCGGCAGAGTCCGAACAGCCAGTGCGGAGGGCGTCATGAACATGTTCCACAGACAAACTCCGGTGACGAAAGGCGTCGTCATGCTGCGCGGACGATCAAAGGGAGGGCGATGGTTGGTGTGGCTGCTGGCCGTGTGGCTGCCAGTGTCGTCGACCGGTTGTTCACGCTCGTTCTGGCGGAAGCAGGCCGATCGGGACTCGTACGAGGCGACTCGCGAGAATCTGAGCGACCCGCGTTGGGCCGTGCCGCGAATTGACATCACCCCGGATCCGCGCAGCCGCTTCTATAGTCCGTACGATCCGGACTGCGAGCCGCTGCCGCCGGACGATCCGCACGCTCATGTTTACATGCACTGGGTCGATGGTTGGCAGGGATACAAATGCTGGCACAAGTTTGGTGATTTGATCACGGTGGAGAATCCGCAGTGGCTCGAGCCATTCGGCTTGCAGGCGGAGCACATCGATCCGGAGACGGGGCAATACACGCAGCCGCTTCCGGAGATTAAAGAGCTGACGCTCTGTCAGGCACTCGAACTCGCGCTGATTCACAATCGTGAGTATCAGACTCAAATTGAGAACGTCTTCCTGCGGGCGCTGCAGGTGACGGCGGAGCGGTATCAGTTCTCCGTCCGGTATCTGGGGGCCGCCGGCCAGACGCCGGGGGTGGACGCGGTGGCGAATTTCTCGCCAGACGGGGGGACGGACAGTGTGCGGGTGGGGAGCAACTTCGGGGTGAGCCAGTTTCTACCGACCGGCGGACAGTGGTTTGTCGAACTGGTGAACAACACGATCTGGCTGTTCGACGGTCCGAATCAGACCCAGACGGCGTCGACGTTGGCGTTCGGTCTCACCCAGCCGCTGCTGTTTCAGGCGGGCCGCAAAGTCATTCTGGAGAGTTTGACGCAGGCCGAGCGAAATCTCCTGTACGCGGTGCGTGATCTGGCGCGATTCCGTCGCATCTTCTTCACGGATGTCGTGGGCGGACAGAACGGTTTTCTGGGTCTGTTGGCCCAGTTGCAGATCATTCGCAATACGGAAGCCAACATCTTCCGACTGGCCGAGCAGGTGGAGGCGTTGCAGGCGATCTCATCGCAACGTCCTTCGTTCGTGCGTGAGCCGCTGGACGTGCTTCCGCCGGACGTCCTGATTCCGGAAGAACTCCAGGACATTCTGCAGTATGACGGCGATCGTAACGAGCTCATCTGGAACGGCACGATGACGGAAGAACAGGCGGACCTGTTCGCCAGTTTGAGTCCGGAACCGTCGTTTCAGCGGGCCGTTCAGGAAATCCGGCAGACGCTCCTGACGAAGACCGTCACACTGGACGTGCTGCGTCTGCAATCAACACTCGCCAATTCAATCAACCAATTGCGTCTGCGTGAACGGCAGCTTCAGGACAGTCTCGACGACTTCAAGATTTTCCTCGGCTTGAGAACCGACTTTGTCATCACGCTCGACGATCAGTTGCTGGATCAGTTCCAGTTTCTGGACGCGCGTCTCATGGCGCTCGAGGCGGAAGTCAAGGAGTGGATTCCCAAGTGGGGCCGCATCGATCCGGACGAACCGGATCCGGTCCTGTTGCGGCAAGTCACGGAACGGCTGCGCGACCTGCTGATCAAGATCCAGGACGAGGGGCTGATGATTGTCCGCGAGGACTTTGGTCGACTGGAGCAGATTTACGACGTGCGCATGCGGGAGATGGACTCGGAGGCGGACCGCGAGCGGCTGGAGTACGACGTGATCCGCGATCGCCGCTTGTTCGACGATGCGGCGTACGAAATTGACAATCTGCTGGTGAAGGTCGAGCAGGTGCTTTCGGAACTGAACCAGCCGAATGTCAGTGTACAAAGGCTGAAGTCGGCCGTAACAGAGACTAAGAGTCTGCAGGAGGATCTGGTCACATATGTCGGTACACTGCAGGCGGTGGAGATCGGGTTGCGCGTGGAACTTGTGACGACCGAGGACTTCGAAATGTCCCAGGAGCAGGCGGTCACGATCGCTCTGGAAAACCGGTTGGACCTCAAGAATCGACGGGCGCTCGTCATGGACGCCCGCCGCAAAGTTGAAGTGGCAGCCAACGCGTTGCGGTCCATGCTCGACCTCAGAGTGGAAGGAGCGATCAACACGCCCGGTCCGATCGGGAATACCGATGTCTTCGAGTTTCGGGGGGACCTGAGCGATCTGCGCGTCGGCGTAGGGTTCGATTCGCCGCTCGATTTGAACCGGGAACGCAATATCTATCGGGCGGCGCTCGTCGACTATCAACGGGCTCGCCGCGATTACATGCTGCTGGAAGATACGGTCAAGGCGCAAGTTCGCGAAGCGTGGCGACAATTGCAGGTTTTGCGGCGCAATCTGGAAACGTCCCGCGTGTCGACCCGCATTGCCGCGGCTCAGTTCGACAGTGCCGTGGCCGATGCGTACGCGCCCCCGCGGCCCGGACAACAACCTTCAGCCAGTACAGCCGGCCTCAGCGGCCGAAACATCCAGGACGCCCTGGAAGCCGTCCTCAACGCACAGAACAGCATGATCGGTTTCTGGGTCAGTTACGAGCAGAACCGGCTTAACATCTACCGAGATATGGATATCATGGAGATCGGCCCCGATAATGTCTGGAACGACCCCTTCTACCGGAAGCAGTGCGGCGGGGCCTACGATCCCTCCTCAGACGGAGCCCACCTTTCCGATGAACTCGCCGAATCCTCACTCGCTCCAGGGGCCGGACAGCGGCCCGTCGACGAACCCTTCACCGGAGTTCCCTAAGCCGTTGGGGACTACTTCCGAACGTTCCTGGGGGGGGAAGCTGGTCTTGGGCGGCATTTTGCTCGGCCTGATTGTGGCCGGCGTCGTGGCTGCGCCGCAACTCGCAGCACGCTTCTCCACATCGGACAAGAACAAATTCGCACACTTGCTGACGGACATCGCTTACCGAGGTCCGTTCCTGCTGACGGTCAGCATCCAGGGCAATCTGGACAGCCAGAAGAATGTCACGGTCAGTTCCA
>JAHBXU010000665.1 GCA_019636315.1 Planctomycetaceae bacterium
CGGGAACTTCGATCTCAGATATCCATTCTCAAATCGGAAGTTGCCGAGCTGGACAAGCAGGCTCCGCCCAAGCCGCCGGAAACGGTGGTTGTCACAGAGGAAGGGCAGAAGGAAATCGGCGACTATCGTGTGTGCATTCGTGGGAACCCGAAGAGCCTGGGAGACGTCGCCCCGCGCGGTTTTCTCTCAGTGGCGACCATCGTGCCAGGACGTCCGATTCCCGACGGCGTCAGCGGCCGTCTGGAGCTGGCGCGGTGGATTGCCGATCGCGAGAATCCGCTCACGGCGCGGGTCGCCGTCAATCGCATCTGGTATCACCTGTTTGGCGTGGGATTGGTGCGAACGGTGGACAACTTCGGCGCGACTGGAGAGACCCCGTCACATCCCGAGCTTCTCGATCATCTTGCAATGCGGTTCATGGAGGAGGACTGGTCGGTCAAAACGCTGATTCGCGAGATCATGTTGTCCCGCGCCTACCGCATATCGAGCGAGCCGTCGTCGGCCGCCGCAGCTTCCGATCCAGAAAATCGGTTGTTGGCGCATGCCAACATCCGGCGGCTCGACGCAGAAGCGTTGTACGACAGTCTCCTCGTCTTGAGCGGTCGACTCGATCCCACGATCGGAGGAAACACCGTCCGTGCCGAGACGAAATCCGAATACAGCTATGACTTCGATGTCGGACGGCGAGCCGTTTACCTGCCGGTCTTCCGCAACTGTCTTCCGGATTTGTTCACGGTCTTTGACTTCCCGGACCCGAATCTGTCCACAGGCCGTCGCACGGTGAGCACGCTCTCCACACAGGCGCTGTTGTTAATGAACAGCCCCTTTGTGCGAGACCAGGCAGCACATGCTGCGACGCGGTTACTGGACGCGACGGACATCGACGACGTTCAGCGGATCGAGCTCTTATACAATCAGGCACTCGGCCGGTCCCCTGACGCACAGGAGCGGGAACTGGTGATCGCATTCCTGGCAGATGCTGATCAAGCGGACGCCGCCGATCGACAGGCGCGGTGGACGAGCCTTGTCCACGCCGTCATGGCATCACTGGATTTCCGATACATCAAGTAAGCAGAGCGACGCCACAGAGGATCGTATGTCGACCCATTCCGCACAGGACATGTTGCCTCCCGAAGATAAGGCGTCCCTCGCTCAACAGTCGGAGCGGCGTGAATCAAAGCACTTCAAACGCGGCAGAATGCGAAGAGCAGGTGCGGTTTCTCGCGGAGAGCGGACGAGCCAATGGACGAAATCGTGACGACCTCTCCCGGCACAGTCCGGCAGGGGCCGAGCGAGTGTTGGAAACACTGGAATCGCTGGCGAGGAATCCGCACTTTGGTCAACGGCGAGGCGAACGGTCGTCTCGCCATGTGTTCACGGTGAGAGGCGACCGGAACGATGCACACGATGTCAGATCGTCGACAACTTCTCCGTACGGCCGCCTGCGGGTTTGGTTCGCTGGCGCTTGCGGGTTTGTGTCACGAGGAGGCGGTTGCCGAAGCAGGCCGTTCGCCGAGCCTCGACCGGCCCCTGGATGAACAACGGCCCATGCTGGCGGCCCGGGCCAAGCGGATCATCTTCATCTTCATGCAGGGGGGCCCGTCGCAAGTCGACACCTTCGATTACAAGCCCGCACTCATCCAGCATGACGGCGACGAACTGGAGTTCCGTGACGCGCGCGTCCTCGCGAACACCGGCACCGTCAAGAAACATCGTCTGATGCGGCCGCTGTGGAAGTTTCAGCAGCACGGCGAGTGCGGCCAGTGGGTGAGCGAGTTGTTCCCTCACATTGCCGCCCACGTCGACGATTTGTGCTTTGTGCATAGTCTGCATACCAACGGCGTCGCGCATGGACCGGCGACGTTGTTTCTGCATACCGGGGCGGTCAATCTTATTCGGCCGTCCGTCGGCGCCTGGATCACGTACGGACTCGGAACCGAGAATCAGAACCTGCCCGGTTTCATCACGATTGGGCCGTCGGCCGCCAATGGCGGACCCCGCAATTATGCCAATGCCTTTCTGCCGGCGCACTACCAGGGGACGCCGATCGGCCGGGCCGAACAGCCCATGGCCGAGGCACGCATTGCGCACATCCGCAATGCGCATATGTCGATGTCTGAGCAGCAGCGGCAATTCGAACTGTTGCAGGGACTCAACCAGGCGCAGCTGGCCGACGGCGCTGGTCATGCGCATCGCGCCGTCCTCAGTTCGTTTGAACTCGCCTGGCGGATGCAGATGCATGCTCCCGGACTGATGGACCTCTCGGGCGAATCGGCCGCGACGCAGGCCATGTACGGCATCGGTGAGACGGAGACCGACGACTTCGGTCGGCAATGTCTGCTGGCGCGACGTATGGCCGAGCGCGGCGTGCGGTTCATTCAGATCAGTTATGCCGATAATGGCAGCAACCCCCGCTGGGACCAGCACTCCAAGATGGAGAAACATGCAGTGCATGCGAAGGCGACGGATAAGCCGGTCGCGGGCCTGTTGGCCGATCTGAAGTCGCGGGGACTTCTGGAAGACACGCTGGTGTGGTGGGGCGGAGAGTTCGGCCGCAATCCCTTTGCGCAGAATGCCGACGGTCGCGATCACAATCCCAAAGGGTTTACACACTTCCTCGCCGGCGGCGGCGTCAAGCAGGCCTTCGCCTATGGCCAGACAGACGAGTTCGGCCACGAAGCGGTTGTGAACAAGGTGCACATGCACGATCTGCACGCCACGCTGCTGCATCTCCTGGGACTCGATCACGAGCGCCTGACGTATCGTCATGCCGGCCGCGACTTCCGCCTCACCGATGTCGAAGGTCGCGTGGTGCACGAGCTGTTTGCATGATGCGTCTCGCGGGGCTTGAGTGCTCTCAGGATCGGTTGCCACTCCGTGGAGGCAGTTATACGCTCACACGCAAACCGCGTGTCAATTTCCAGTCGATTATCTCGGGAGCGGGCGATGAATTTGAACGATTTTCGCAAGATCATTGGCGTCGAGAAAGCGGACCGCGACGACCTCCCGGTGGCCATGCTGCTCCGCACCGGCTACGGTTGCCTGGGCACCTACAGCATCCGCACCAATGAGGGGCTGGCTGGCACCGTGCTGATCATCAATGCGCAGCTGGCAACCTTTGCGGAACACGCCAAGCGGTCGCGGCCCGTGCTGGAGGACTTTCGCGAATTTCTCACCGAGTTCGTGGCGGCCGGAGAGGACGCCGAGTTCCCGGTCCGGAAGGAATTCGGCAAGACAATCCCGCTGGCGGCGATCTCCATTGATGAGATTGC
>JAHBXU010000666.1 GCA_019636315.1 Planctomycetaceae bacterium
CTAACCCTAACCCTAACCCTAACCCTAACCCTAACCACCGTGATCTCCATCGACCGAAACGCAACACGACCGTTGGCACATCGAACGGGTGACATGCGATTCACCACCACGCGCGCCAGTCGCGGGCCATGTCCGCATCCATCGAACGTCAATCGAACGACTCCAATGTGTTGAACGTGCGATCGCCGGCATCTCCCAGTCCGGGGACGATGAACTTGCGATCGTTCAACTCAGCATCGATGGCGCAGACGTGAATTGTGGTTCCGGGGAAGGACCGGACCACGGCATCAATCCCGGGCTGCGCGGCAATGATCGCCAGCAGCTTGACTTCGGGAACGCCCCAGGCCTGCAGCGCCTCGATCGCAGAGGTGGCCGACCCTCCCGTGGCCAGCATGGGATCAAGCACCAGGGCCACGTCGACCGGTCGCCCGGGAGGAAGCTTGCTGTAGTAAGGGACCGGCCGGGCGGTCGCCTCATCGCGGTAGACACCCAGGTGCCAGACCTGTGCATTGGGAAGCAGGTCGAGAATTGGCTCCACCATGCCGAGGCCGGCCCGCAGGATGGGCACAAGTCCGATGTGACTGGCAACGGTCGAGCCGGTCATGGAGGTGAGCGGCGTTTCAATCCGCAGCGGACGTTCCTTTAAATCTTGAGTCGCTTCGTACGCCAGCAAAGACGCCAACTGGCGGACGTGCCTGCGAAACTCGGCCGGCACGGTCTCCTGCCGCCGCAATTGGGTCAAATGATGCCGCACCAGCGGGTGATCGACAACCTGCACTGACATTTTGTCCTCGACCATCAGAAGTCCCTTCTTAACCGGGCGGCCCGATTGTAACTCGAAGCATCCGCAGAGGAACCGTGCCGCCCCTCTCCCCGTCAGCAACCCGAAGCGTCAGCGACGAAACTCGCAGGCTACCATTTGAGCAAGGTGCGACGACGCACAAACCGCGTTTCGCTGCACGCCGGCCTCCAGTCCATTCCCCCCGCCTTGCCACACCTCCGCAGCCGACCGATTCGTCCTGTGAAATGGGCTTGCCGCTAGGTGCGTCTCCTGAGACACTTCCCGCCCGTCCGCAGTTGGCGATTCCGGTCAATGCGACTCATCCCCTCAGCCGCCGCTTTCTGAAGGCACCCTCCATTCGTGTTGGCACTCCATCCGGAGTCGTGCCGCATGTCGTTGGGTGCGATTCGATCGAAGGCGGAACCGCCGTTATGGTCCGTTGTCTCGTCGTTACCATTGCCATGATGGTTTGCTCGTCCGGGTGCATGTCCCCCTGGATGGCGTCCGGCTCGTTCGCGCCGGTCGCGAATCCTTTGCCCGTAATGGCGACCAACGATGAAGTCCTCTGGGAACGCACCGTCGATGTGCTTCACGACTTCCACTTCGAGATTGCTCGGGAGAGCCGGTTCTCCCGCGTCATTGAAACCGAGTATCGCACTGGATCAGGCGTCCTGGAGCCGTGGCATCAGGACTCGGTCGGCTCGGAAAATCGGTGGGAAAGTACGCTGCAATCGATCCGCCGCAAGGTGATTGTCCGCGTGCTCCCCAGCGGTGACGGCGCCGGATACCTCGTCACGGTGGAAGCATTCAAGGAAAGCGAGGACCTGGCCGGCGTGGCGGCCAACTCGCCTGGCGGAGCGACGTTTCAGGAGGCGACTCCGCTCGACCGCGATCTGAATCAAGTGGTCGGACAGTCGGCCCCGTCCGGTTGGATTCCCCTGGGACGTGATGCGGCTCTTGAGCAGCACATCCTCCGCTCTCTGCAGGTGGCGTACTCTCGCTAGCCTGAACGTCGGTTCGCGCGCGATGCGTTTCCTGGCGCAGCACAAGAAGTGCTTTGCCGCGTCGGACGGTACTCCCAAGCCGACGGCTTTGCCGTCGGTCGATAGGGGAGACGCCTTGGACGCTCGCTCGGCGAGACGGGAGGATCGGTCTGCCGTTGACCGACGGTACGGCGTGCGGATTGGGATTTCGGAGCGTGCCCGGATGCAGTGATTGACTGGCGGCGTCCGGCGCGGTGTGTACTCCCTCCGAGATTGCGATAAAATAGATCGACGCCCTGCTGTGCGTCTTTCTCTCAGGGAGCTCCTCGAATGCTTGCCGACGTCCGCTCGTCGCCGACTGCGATCACGGTTCCAGGAACGGGCTTCACGAAGGCCCACAGCCTGTTTCGTCAGTCGGTGCGGCAGTTCATTGACCAGGACATCAATCCCTACGTCGATGCGTGGGAAGAAGCCGAGATGTTTCCGGCCCACGAGGTCTTCAAAAAGGCCGGCGACCTGGGACTGTTGGGAGTGACCTATCCGGAGGAGTACGGCGGCGCTGGAGCAGATCACTGGTACAGCATTGCGCTGGCGGAAGAACTGGCCCATGTCGCTTGCGGCGGCATCCCCATGGCCATGAGCGTCCAAACCGAAATGGCCACGCCCGCGCTCAATCAATACGGCTCGCACGAACTCAAGAAGCAGTTTCTCGAACCGGCCCTCCTGGGGGACGCCGTCTGTTCGATCGCCGTCACGGAACCGGGGGCCGGTTCGGATGTGGCAGCCATCCGCACGAAAGCGGTCCGGCAGGGGGACGAATATGTCATCAATGGGAACAAGCTTTACATCACCAACGGCGTCCAGGCGGATTGGGTGTGCCTGCTGGCACGGACCAATCCCGACGCCGGCTACCGCGGCATGTCGCTGATCATCGTCCCCACCGACACGCCGGGATTTCAGGTCACCAAGAAGCTCAAGAAACTCGGCAACTGGTCGAGCGACACGGCCGAACTGGCGTTCGAGAACGTGCGTGTCCCCGTGTCGTATCGTATTGGCGAAGAGGGGATGGGCTTCATCTATCAGATGGAGCAGTTCCAGAACGAGCGGCTGGTGAGCTCCTGCGGCGCGGCGGCCGGCATGGAAAAGATCATCAAGATGACGATCGAGTATTGCCGCGGTCGGAAGACGTTTGGCAAGCCGCTGATCGAAAACCAGTGGATCTATTTCAAGCTGACCGAGCTGATCACCGAAGTCGAGATGCTCAAGCAGATGTGTTATCACTGCGGCCGGATGATGGACCGCGGCGAAGACTACACGCGCGAGGCCTCGATGTGCAAGCTGAAGGCTGGCCGGCTGACCCGCGAAGTGGCGGATACTTGCCTGCAGTTCCACGGTGGCATGGGCTATATGGAAGAGTATCCGATGGCTCGCTATTTCCGCGATTCGCGGCTGTGGTCGATCGGTGCCGGCGCCGACGAGGTGATGATGGGAATCA
>JAHBXU010000667.1 GCA_019636315.1 Planctomycetaceae bacterium
GTGTCTCAGGAGTGACGCTCTCCGGCAGAGCGTCGAGCGGCTGCGCATGCTGCGATGGACCATCGAGCGATAATTCCAACCGTTTTTTCTGGTCGTCGTTGAGTCCGTAATGAGCGACAAACTGGTCCTTCCACTGGTCCCACCGACTGCTGACATGCGGGTAGTCGAGCCAGTTCAGATCGTTCGGGTCCCCCGTCATGTTGCGGAAGTAGTCCCGGAACGGCCCCTGGGCGTTCTTAAGATAGCCTTCCGATGTCCACGGCTGCGGCGTATCGAGCGTGCTGTATTTCCACAGTCCCTCGTACAGGAACTGCCATCCGATGGAAATCCGCAGCAGCACGAGGAACAGGACGGCCACCGTCGAAACGCGACGCAAATCTCTCACAAGCGCGAACTTTCTTTCTCAGACGTCAACCAACCGCGACAGAGCCGTTTGGGTTCGGCCAGCGCTCCCAGACCTACGGATCCCCGCTGCGATCCACGAAGAACAGGCGTTCCTCCGGAATGTTGAGCACGACCGGAGTGAGAGTCGTGCCGCTCGGCGGAGGGGGAACCAGAATCGCGCCGATCTCCGGTCGATTATGGCAATACTTCTCGGCCTTTTCGAGTCCCATCACATAGAAGGCCGTCGACAACGCGTCGGCTTCTGCGGCGGTCGGCGCGAGCACGGTCACAGACAGCAGCCCCTCCGCCGGCCAGCCGGTGCGAGGATCGAGGATGTGTCCGTACCGCCGCCCCTCGTAACGGAAATACTGGATGTTTGAACCGCTCGTCGAAAGCCCGCAATCATCCAGCAGCAGGGTTGCATATCGCCGCTCGGTCAGGAGCGGGTTCTTGATGCCGACCGGCCAGCCTCCCTGTCCATAATGATCGCCGGCCGCAAACAGACTGCTGTGTCCTCCGTGCACGAGAAAATTCTGCACGCCCTCGTGCTTCATATGCTCTGCTGCGCGATCGATTGCATATCCCTTGCCGATGGCCCCCAGGTCAAGCTGGAAGCCTGTGGACGGAAACGACACCGTGAGCGTCTTGGTGTCAAACGTCACCCGCTCCATGCCGATGCGCGCCCGTGTTTCAAGGATCTCGTCCCCCGTCGGGATTCGTCCCTCGTCACGGCAACGTCTCCAGAGGCCGATCAGCGGCCCGGAAGTCGGGTCAAATGCCCCCGCCGTCTCTTCGCACCACGCGCGGCAGCGCAGCAAAAGATGAAACAGTCTCGCTTCGACACCCTGTGGCGATTCGTGCGCAACAGCGTTGATCCGGGACAGTTCGCTCGTGTCTCGATAGACCGTCATCTGATCTTCGAGATCATGAACAAGGTCGAGCGTGTCACTGGCGACCATGACCTGTTTCGGCGGCCCGGGATTCAGAATCACCGACCAGGGACAGGCCATCGCCCGCGTTTCCAGGCGGATCGTGTCGTAACCGACGGGTTCCGGAACATGCTCTCCCGCTTCAACGACCGCGTCCGCCAGTGCATCACCAGCCGCTTCCACCTGCTGTCGCATGGCGCGGCCGGTGAGAAACTCGCGGCGACTGGGGGTGGGGGAGGGTTGGTCCATGGAACGCAGCACTGAAGACTCTGGGCGAACGTCTCACACGGGATCCATCGTACAGCGACGTGTCAGCAAAGGACCACCTCGCGAATTCCTCGCCGACGCTTCGATGGACGGCGCCCCATGAATTCTGACTTGCGGCGAGTCGATTTCACGCGACGGTTATTTCAATTCAAACTCCTCCCGCAATCGGATCTGCCAGGCTGCTAGCGGCACACGGTTTGGAGCACATCAAGGAAGCGGGTGATCTCCTCTGAGGTGTTGTAGTGCAGCAGTCCGACCCGGAGCGTGCCTTCCGGTTCCAGACCGAGTGCCTCCGTGAGCGGGAGTGCGTAGTGGTTTCCAGCCCAGACAAAGATCCCCTGCTCGGCCAATGCCGCCGCCAATTCCCGCGGTCGGCGGTTTGCATGGGTGAAAGACACCGTCGGCACGCGATGATCGAACCGGGCCGGGTCCGTGATTCCCCAGATTCGAATCTGCGGCAATCGCGCCAAACCTTCGAGTAACTCGCCCACGTGCTGCTGTTCCGTCTCACGAATGGCGGAGAAGGCCGCGGTGAGCGCGTCACGTCGACGACCGGCCCCATTCCGTCCATCTGCTCCCAGATCGGCCAGATAGTCGACAGCCGCGGCTGCGCCGGCGATTCCTTCGTGGTTCTGCGTTCCGGTCATCCATTTCTCCGAGGGCAGTTCCGGCGCAGGCCGCACCTTGTAGGCTGAAAATGCTTCCCATAACGACCGCCTGCCCCACATCACTCCGACGTGTGGACCGAAGAACTTGTAGGCCGAGCAGGCGAGAAAGTCACACTGCAGCGACGCAACATCGATCAGGCCATGTGGGGCGAAGTGCACCGCATCGACAAACACCACTGCCCCCACGCGATGCGCTTCATCGACGATTTCCGCAATGGGATTGATCGTCCCGACGGCGTTGGACGCATAGCCGACGGCGACCAGGCGCGTCCGTGGCGACAGCTTGTTGACAAAGTCCTCCATGTCCAGGGTGCAGTCTCCGGGGCGCACATTGACATGTCGAACGGTCGCCCCGGCATCCCGTGCCGCCAGCACCCACGGCGTGACGTTGGCATCATGATCCAGCCGCGAGAGAAGAATCTCATCCCCTGCAGACCACGTCTTACCCAGCGCCCGACTCAACGCCAGGGTCATCGTGGTCATGTTCGCGCCGAACACCACCTCGTCGGGATCCTGGGCGCCGACGAAATCCGCCAGCGCGCGATGGGCCTTGTCGAGGAGGGCGTCCGATTCCTGACTGGTGGCGAACGCCCCGCCTCGATTGGCGTTGCGGTGCGTCAGCGAATCGGCAACGGCGTCAATCACACGTTGCGGCGCCTGACTCCCCGCCGGCCCATCAAAGTAGATGGCAGGATGGCCCTGGACTTGCCTGCGGAGCGCGGGAAACTGGCTGCGAATGCTGTTGAGGTCCAAACAACTCATGCGTTGATTTGTGGGTTGAAGCAACTCGTGTCGCGGTCCGCGTCCATCAATGACATCGCCGACGTCCCCATGAACAGGCCATGACGACATCAAAAGCCCGCAAGCCGCGGTCTCTGACAGTGGTGCGGCTATTGTGGCGGCCGGGGGATTGATGAAAATAGACGGGCCCCCGTGCAACTCATCTGCGCGGCGTTTCTCCTGCCGGACTGCGAAAGACGCTCATGTCGTCCGAGATCACTGA
>JAHBXU010000668.1 GCA_019636315.1 Planctomycetaceae bacterium
ACTGCCGATGGCCAGTAGCAGCGGATGGACGCCGGCCGCGTCGACGGCATGCACCGCCTTCACCCCTGGCAGGACCTGGGGAATGGCGGAACCGGTGATTTCATGAATCAGCTCGCCGAACGCGGTGTCTTCCTGTGGTGGACGGCCGACAACGGTAAACGGCCAGATAGCCCCCTCACGATGGTAGACATGTTCCACATTCAGTACGGGAAAGTCGTGCGCGAGACTGTAATAACCGAGATGGTCCCCGAACGGACCTTCCGGCAGCAGTCGATCGGGATCGACAGTCCCCGTGATGCAGAAGTCGGCATCAGCGGCGATTGGAAGTTGTGGTGAGCGGCCAACCATCCGCACTCGTCTTCCGCCGAGCGCTCCGGCGAACGTCAATTCCGACAGGCCTTCCGGCAGCGGCATGACAGCCGCGAGAGTGATCGCGGGCGGTCCTCCGACAAAGACATTGACGCGAAACGGCCGGCCAAGCTTGAGCGCCTGCGTGTGGTGCACGCCGATGCCGCGATGGATCTGATAATGCAGTCCAATCTGTCGATCTGGTTCATAGGCCCCACCGGAAAGCTGAATGCGGTACATACCCAGATTGGACGAACGCCATCCGGGCCGCGCGACGTCTTCTGTGTAGACCGCCGGCAACGTGATGAACGCACCGCCGTCCTGCGGCCAACTGACCAGTTGCGGCAACTGGCTGATTCGGGTTTCATGAGCGAGAATCGGTCCGCGACGGACGAACTTTGGACGCATGGCCCAGGCCGCAGGCAGGGCGCGAGCCGATTGGAGCGGGTGCGCCAGAGCGCGCATCGGGTCCAGCTTCAGGTCGACGAGCCGTTGCACCAGTTCCAGAGTGTCGCGAAAGAGAAACCGAGCGCGGTCGATTGTCCCGAAGAGATTTGAGACCATCGGGAACCGACACCCCTTCACATTGGCAAAGAGGATCGCCGGTCCCTGGGCCGCATAGACTCGCCGCTGGATCTCCGCCGCCTCCAGATGCGGGTCAATCTCCTGGTCGATCCGCACAAGTTGTCCGGATTGCTCCAGGTCGTCGACGCACTCTCGCAGATTTCGGTAACCCATATCGGCAACGGAGGGGGCGCGGGAGAGAGACGGCGAGACTTCGACGACATGGGGCGGCGAGACTCGGGATTTTCCTGTAGGGGGATTATGGCGGGTCGACTAAAATCCGCCATCCCTCCAGCAGTGAGGGCGTTCAGAATATGGCACGGCGATGAACTGGTGGAACCTGTGTCTGCTGTCGCTGTTGGTGGCGGGCCACACGCAATTGTGGGTTGCCTTCATCAACCGTTTGCACGCTCTGCCGTTGCCCAAGCCGTTCCTGCAGAAGGTGCGGCACGTCCACGACCTGGCCATTCTGGCATTCCCCCCCGTGTTGTTCTGGTACGTCGGGTGGCGGGGTCCGCAGCTGCTGTCATACGGCCGGTGGAGCGACCTCTCTCCCACATGGGCCGTCTGGCTGGCCATGTGCGCCCTGGGCTTTGTCGGACTGGTCTGGTCCATCGTGCGATACCACACAAAGTCCTCCCCGCCCGCTCTGGTCAACACGACGTCTGAGATGATTGACATCGCTCAGGAACTGGGTGGCGCTCCGATTGGTGAGGGGCCCTATCGCTGGATGACGGGCCTGCCGGGAAATGAACAGTTCACCGTCGAGTTGAACGAGAAACGGCTGGTTCTCCCTCATCTGCCGGAGGAGTGGAGCGGGCTGCGGATCCTGCAATTGTCCGACTGGCATTTGACGCCCACGCTCCGGCGCGAGTTTTTTGATGTGGTGACGGAGCATGCGCTCACGCGCACGGCCGATCTGGTCGTCTTCACCGGCGACCTGGTCGACGATCTCGACTGCCTCGACTGGCTGCCGGACACGATCGGCCGAATCGACGCGCGACTCGGACGCTATTTCATCCTGGGAAACCACGATTGGGCACTCGGCTCCGAGGACATCCGCCGCACACTGTCCGACGCGGGTTGGCAGAGCATCGGCAGCCGGACATTCACCATCGAGTTCAAAGGTCGACGACTCATTCTCGGGGGAGACGAAACTCCGTGGATTGGTCGCACACCCGACTTTTCGAAGTCGTCTCCGGACGAGTTCAAGCTGCTGCTTTCGCACACGCCAGATCATTTTCCCCGCGCGCGACGCGCCGGTGTCGACCTCGTCCTCAGCGGCCACAATCATGGCGGACAGGTCGTCCTCCCCGTCCTGGGGCCCGTCTATGCCCCCAGCCGATTTGGCGTGAGATATGCCGATGGATTGTTCGCCGCTCATCCGACGGTGATGCATGTCTCGCGTGGGTTGAGCGGCCAGCATCCCTATCGCTGGCGGTGCCGCCCCGAGGTGACGTGGCTCATACTGGAGCGGGAGCCGGGCTGATGACTCGCCAGGGCCCCTTTTGGAGCAGCTTTGGTTGTGCCGCGGCTGGCGTCGCCCATGCTCTTCGCACACAGCGCAATGTCCGCATCCACCTGGCGGCGACGATTGCGGCAACAGCTCTGGCGGCTCTCTTGAACGTTTCGCCGCTGGAGTGGGCCTTGCTGTGCCTGACCATTGCCATGGTCTGGGCAGCCGAACTGATCAACACAGCGATTGAAGCGGTCGTCGATCTGGCTTCACCGGAGCAGCATCCCCTGGCACGGATCGCCAAGGACACAGCCGCCGGTGCGGTGTTAGTCACTGCTGGCAACTCGGTGCTCATCGCCGTGGTGCTGTTCGGCCCCAGGCTCTGGGCACTCTTGCGATAGCTGGTCGATTCACTCGGTGAACTTCAGTCATCGCTCGTCGAAATGATCACTCAAATGATCATTGAGGGCGAGCAGGCGTTTTTGTGGGGCGTTGATCGGGCGGCGTGGAAGGCACGTCCTCGACCGAAGGCGGAGGCAGATACGGCGCCAGGGCTTTGTCGGCTTCCGCCGGCACTGGGGCAACAGATGCCTTCGCCTGACTCTTCTCAACTGGCGGCGTCTTCAAGACGGGTGCTGGTGTGCGATAGACGCGCCCGCCCAGGAGCGGGTCGGTGGGCGGTTCCCCGATGTCGGGGGCCGGCTTGCACCGAGCACACGTGCAGCGGCACAAAGCGCGGTTGAATCCACACTGACACCAGTCCGATCGCCCGATTCGCGTCAGATCGAGTCCCGGATGATACAGAGCGTCCAGCGCGGTCTCATGCGTCGCGACGCAATCGACGGCATCCGCGTAGTGATCAAAC
>JAHBXU010000669.1 GCA_019636315.1 Planctomycetaceae bacterium
ATCCACCAGGCGTCCGCTCCAGATTCCAGGGGTTGTGCGTCTTCTGAAAGGCGGAGTTCTCGCAAGAAGACCCCATCGCGAACTCGTCCAGGTTGGTCTTGCCAATCAGTACGGCGTCCGCGGCCCGCAGCCGTTCAACGACATGGGCGTCATACGGCGGGACGAATTTCTCCAGCATGCGGCTGGCGCATGTCGTCAGCGTGCCCGTGGCACAGAGGTTGTCTTTCACCGCCACCGGCAGGCCTGCCAGCGGGCCCAGGGAGTCGCCTGCGATACGACGTCGATCAATGTCGGCCGCCTGTTGAAGCGCCGCGTCCCTTTCGACCTGCAAAAATGCCCCTACGCGGTCATCGACGGAGTCGATCTGATCGAGGCATTCCGTGACAACTTCTACCGCACTCGCCTCCCTCTTGCGAAGGCGGCTCAGGAGGGAATCCGTCGTTTGCGCGATCAAGGACATGGTGAGCGGTTGAAACCAGCGCCGTTAACGGCTGAAAGGGCCATCTGCGAGACAACACCTCTCTGCAGATTGACTACTCGAGACGCGACTCTCGTTCAACGTTCCTCCAGGATGGGAGGAACCAGAAAGTACAGGCCGTCCGTCTGAGGAGCGTTGGCCAGGGCCTGCTCACGAGGCAGCGATTCCTGCGGCACGTCCGGACGGAGGACGTTAGACACCTCGACCGCGTGAACAAGTGGCACGACGTCGGACGTATCGACCCCATCCAATCGGTGGACGTACTTCAGGATGTCCGCCAGTTGCTGCTGGAGTCGATCACGCTCTGCATCCGTGATCGTGAGTCGCGCGAGGTCCGCGACCTTGGCGATTTCGTCAGGAGTCAGCGACATCACTAAAGAGCTTGAGCGGAGGAGATTGGAGAGAAGATGAAACTTACGCGGGGCGCATGAAAAACCCGGACAACTCTGTCCGGGAATCGCGCAAACAGGCCCGCCCATCCGAGCACGGATTCAACAACTCATCGAACCTGATCAGTTACGCTCGCGATCCTTACGGCGCATCTCATCCAGGACAACCGGGTGCCAGTCGGTGTCGCGTTCATCAGCGGGAGTATAGTGTCGACGCGCCCATGTCCGCAGACGCATTTCCTCGACGGGGTCGATATCTACTCCCGGCTCCATTACCGCTGTCGCTTGCATGGGGACTCCTCCTCAACCTCAATACTTCGGGCAAACGGAAGACGCGCGCCTGTGGTCGCGTGACGCATTGAATTGGCAAAGAACAGGCACCGCAAGGTGCAACTCTTTCGAGGTCGAGATTACCTCAGGATTTGACCCAAATCAAGTGCCAGATGGGCAGACTGCGGGGACTTTCCTGAAAGCCCGGCGGCATCTGCTGATCTGCCAGACCGCGACCGCCGGGAACACATCGCCGTGAGGTTTCGCCGCGGCGGACCAACATCAGGCGACGGAGCGTCTGGAATGACTTCCATCTCCAAGTTGTATCAACACTGGCCGGTGCCCCATCCACAGATGGTATGGCCGATGCGTGGCTCACGACCGCACATTTCTCCACGTTCCCGGCTCACGTCTGACCTCCTGGTCGGGAATCTCCCGGCTGACAGAAGTTCGCTTTTCCCGGAGTCCCTCGGCCAACCGGTCTGCGATGCTGCGCCTGCGAACTCTCTCATCTCCGGAATCTCTCAGGAGCCATCGCGATGAAGACAGCACACTCGGCGGGTTGGACGGACCTGGTGCGTCTGCTTTCTCGCGGAACGACCGCTCGACGGCCCCGATTGGACCGCAGAGCATCCTGCTCCCCGGTCGCTTCCCGCGTTTCTGAACAACTGGAAGATCGAACGCTTTTAGCCGCCTTTACGGTCAATACGTTCGCCGATACGAGCGATGCCAATCCCGGAGACGGCGCCGCCCTGGATGCCAACGGGATGACCAGCCTTCGGGCGGCAGTGGAAGAAGCGGCCGCCCTCGCGGGCGCTGATACGATCCTCATGCCGACGCCCGGCGTGTACTCCATTGGGGCCTCACTGGAAATTACGGACGACCTGACCATCTCCGGCGCGTCGGCCAACATGGTGATTCTCGACGGCGGGCAGAGCGATCGCATTTTCACCATTTACTCCAGCACCGTCTCAGTAAGTGGCCTCGCAATCACCGGCGGTGCGGCGGATGCCCTCGGGGGAGGTGGTCTGGCGAACTTTGGCGGCGACGTCACACTGAACGAAGTCCGAGTGAGCGGGAACAACGCCAATTCCGGTGCCGGCGGCGGGATCGTCTTTGCACCGGACTTTACGGCGCTCAACAGCCCGGGTTCTCTGACGATCGTCAATTCTCTGATCGACTCGAACAGCGCACTCCGCGGCGGGGGGATCTCTATCGAAGACGGAGCGGGAACCGCCCAGCTGATCAACTCGACGGTGTCCCTCAATGTCGCAACGACCGATGGAGGCGGGATCTTCTACTATCAGGACGGGACGTCGCTGACGATACGCAACGCAACCATCACCGGAAATCGCGTCACCCCCGATAATTCCCCCGCTCAGACGGGAGGAGGCCTCTATATCGAATCGTTCCCCGGCGCCGGCGACCCGCTCCCAGTCCTGCATAACACAATCGTCGCGGGCAACTCGGCCGGCACGACGACCCCCGTGGCCAACGATATCGCCAGTGCCGCTGCCGGCACGCCATTGGTCAATGCGGGGTCGTCGTTTAATCTCATTGGCAACAGCGACACAGCAGGGGGATTGCTTGACGGGGTGAACGGAAACGTCGTCGGCATCGGTGGCCTGGGCACCCGTCCCATCGAGACGATTCTGGCGTCGCTGCTGACGGACAACGGCGGACCAACCTTTACGCATGCCCTCGCAGAGAACAGCATTGCGATCGATGCCGGCAGCAACGCCCAGGCGTTGAATCCGCTTCAAGCGCCGCTGACAACCGATCAGCGGGGAACGGTCGCCCGTATCCTTGATGGGGACGGGGACGGCACGGCCACCGTCGACATGGGAGCATTTGAAGCGCCCGAGGACAGCGGCGGGGGCGGGGGCGGATCAGCCGCGGCGGACATCGTCGGTCGAAACAGCAACGGGTCCGTCGCTCTGCTTGTCTCCGACGGCACGAAGTTCACGGACCGATCGGCGGGCCTCGTTTCCCCCACTGTCGACTGGGATGAATTTGTCACGGGTGATTTTAACGGAGACGGCTTAGCAGACTGGGCCGGACGATCGCCGACGGACGGCCAGTGGCGCGTGCTGCTG
>JAHBXU010000067.1 GCA_019636315.1 Planctomycetaceae bacterium
TGTTCACCGGCGGCGAGCGATACCATGCCCGCGGCGACGAGGCCCGATGTCAAGAGCGTGCGCTCGACCGGGTAGGAGGCTTTGCCCGTAAGGAACGTTTCCTCGGCCTTGGACATCAGGGCCGCCGAGTACACGACGTTGGGATTCGGCGGGAGATAGAACAGCGTCGAGAGCGGCTCGGATTGTCCTCGAAGCCGTGCCGCGAAGTTGAAGTCGCCGACGAGGCCGTTCATCAACAGCATGGTGGCCTTGAGTCCGTCCGCGTGTTCGTAACGGTACAGCACGGGTTCCTTGACCCATTCCCGGATCTGATCTTCGGTTGGATACCGGTGACTGTAGGACTCTCCCTGCTGCAGAGTTTGTGTGCGGGAGAGACACGCTTCAAACAGTTCGGGATCCCAGCCGCCTGCGTCCCAAGAGCCGGCCTGCATGGCTTTCCACACGGCGTCGCCTCGCAGGGCCTGCATGGCGACGACGCCGGTTTCACCGCCGCGGCGACGTTCGGCCATACACTGCATCACTTCCAGTGCGTGGAAGTCATAACTGTCGACGCTGCCGATCGCCACGCACATGATTTCTTCGACATCAGCGCCGTACGGCATGTCGATCGACGGCATCCGCCACGTGACGGGCAACGAGGATCCGGCGAGAAAGGCGAAGTCGAGTTCGCGGGAGATGTCGACCATCTCTTTGGCCCACTCCCAGTTCCAGGAGAGGTGTTTGTCGTTGAAGACGGGCGTCGTGCGGCCGTCTTCGCGGAAGACGTCGGTGACCGCCTTGAAGAATTCGTATCGCGGATATTTCTTCTGGCCGAACTCGTTGTCCGGGTAGTTGCCGTGTTCGCCGATGATCAGTACGGCGTCGACGGCCAGTTTGTCGCCGCCGTTCCGGAGCGCCTCCGCGATGGTGGGATACATCTGAAAGCCGAACTGTTTCGCGCGATCCGGGCTGAGGTCATTCTCGGGATGCTGGTCAACGTACGCCGAAACGACATCAAACGATGGATGATGCCAGTGGCCATTGATCGGGTAGCCGGCGAGGAACCGTTCGGCCATGTGCCAGGCATGGGAGTGATAGCGCCACTCGGTGGTGATGACGGCCATCTTTCGACGGGAGGCAGCGGGCTGGGCCGCGGAGACAAACGGCGAAACGGTGAGTGCCGCGCCCATGCTGCCGAGAAACGTGCGTCGTGAAATCATGGCGGGAACCTTGCGGGGCGTTATGGGGTGGGAAGCCAAATGCCGTCTGTCACGCTGGACTGCATTCTAACTTCCGAATCTCTCAATACCACTCGCGGCATCCACTCGAATCAGCAAGGGCGCAGGAGCGGTTTCTGGCACGGGTGTGTGTTCGTATGGTTGGCTGGAGGGGCGCGCACGATATCCGCAGGCCGCTCCTCCGGGTACGTAGATCACGCCAATCGCTCCCAAGCCGACGGCTTGGGGGATGGGTGAGTGAGCGGGGAGTTCGGGCCTTATGCGGCGCGGCGGGCGAGGGTGGCGACGGGTGTCGTGGCAGGGGGGAGGTTGACGAGCGTGTGGATGTTGCCCGTCACGGGGGCGGCGTGGAACTCGCCGTCCTGGCGGTCAATCTGCAGGGGGACGCGGGACGTGGGGAACAACATGGTCGACATCACACGGGCGTTGATCTCGGCGTGAGGCTCCGCCGTCAGCTTGAAGCGTCCGAGGATGCTCGGCAGCGTGATCTTGAATTGGAGAGTGGCCAGTGGTCCGCCCAGGCACATCCTTGGACCGCCGCCGAACGGCAGATACGCATAGGGGGCGGGGTTGAGAGTCCTCCAGCGGTCCGGGAGGAATGACTCCGGCTGTGGATAGAGTTCGGGGAGATGATGCGTGATGAACTGGCTGAAGACCACCGGGGCGCCCCGCGGCAACGAGAACGGCCCCAGGACAACCGGTTCGGCGGTGATCCGCTGCGAGTAGCAGGACGCGGGCAGCACCCGCATGCTCTCCTTGAGCACCCGGTCGAGCACGTCCAACCGGTCGATCTGTTCGAGTCGCGGCGGCGCACCGCCGGTGACGTCGGACAACTCCAGATGCAAAGCTTCCATCACCTGGGGATGCTGCGCCAGTAGAAACAGCGTCCAAGTCAGCGTATGCGCGGACGTCAGATGGGCCGCACCGAAGAGGAGCGCGACATGCCCGAGGAGTTCATCATCGGAGACGCCTCCGGCGTCGTCGTGTGCGCGAAGAAGAAGTGAAAGCACATCCTGTCCGGCGCAGTTGCCGCGCCGCAGGCGCAGCATGTCCTTCAGCGCGGTTTCAAGCTCTTCAGCGGCCGCAAGCAGTTCGTCATAACGATAGGTGAGGTCCGCGTCGGGGATGAACGCGGCCGGCCCGATGCTGTGGTTGAGTGCGACCCAGCGATCGGTCAGCACGCCGACGCGGTGAGCCAGGTCCTGTTCGTCGAATCCGAACAGAATGCAGCTCGTCAGCCGCAGCATGTAGTCGGTCATATCGACGTTGATGTCGCGTGTTTCGCCCGGTCGCCAGGAGTCGAGCATCTCGGCCGCGAGGGTGGTCACCGCGTCGTGGTATTCGCTGATGGCGGCTTTAGAGAACGGCTGCATGACGATGCGGCGATGCCGCTTATGCTCATCGCCGTTCATGCTGAGGAGTCCGCTTGTCAACCGCCGTTGGGCCGAATGCCGCGGTCCTCGCACGGTGAAGAATCGCGCGTGAAACCGCTGCGAGTCGCTGAGCACCTGCTTGTTGAACTGCGGACCGAAGACGAAGTAGACCCGCTGAGCGTCTTCCTGGAGCGCGGCAATGTCTCCATGCCGGACCCAGAGTCGCCGCATGCAAACCACCGGATCGTCCGCGAAGTCCGCAATCCGGCCGACCGTAACCGGCAGCGGGGCGGTCGGTGCTTCGGAAGCGAGTCGCAGCGAGGGGGGCATGACGGATGTCCCGAGGCTGCCGGGAAGACCTGCGGGGGCGGCCGTTCCGGCGAGACGGGTGAATGCGCCGACTGTTTGTAACGGCGTCCCCGAAGTGGGGCAAGAGGGCTTTTCGTTCGCCTTCGCTGACGCTTCGGGTGATTGGTCAACCTGCAAAAAAACGCCCGGCTCCGTGTGGGGAGCCGGGCGCTGGCGTGCGTGGTGATGATGGAGAGTACGTCTCAGCGCGGACTGCTCACGGCCGTCAGGAACTCGCGGGCGAGGTTGACGCGGATCCCGTTCTGCGCTTGAAGCTGACGGAGCCAGGCGGTGACTTCCTGCTGGGTCGGCTGGCGGTTCAACACGACTTCGTAGAGCCGCCGAATGTAGGCTTCGTCCCCTTCGCCGCTCCGGACGTAGAACTCCGGCAGACCGAGGACCTGGGCGCGGATTTCGTCCATCGACTGACCGCGGTCGATGCTCGATGAATATACCTGGCGTTCGCTGGCGCGGATGTCCCGGTTCAGGTATTCACGATACCACGCCATAATCTGCTCGAGCTGTTCATCGCGATTGCTGGCGAGGCCGCCTTGCAGGCTGTTGCTCGTGCTATACAGGCTCAAATCGACGACACGCGGGTAACCGGCGGTAATCACGCGGTAGGCGTTTCGCGTCTGATAGTAGGTGCGGTTGTCGGCAACAATGGTCGCCTGGATGGAGTATTCCCGCCGCGGATCGACGAGCGACGGATCATAGTCCAGCACGAAGGGGATCGGCTGGCGTTGCCAGTTCGTCACGGTCTTGCTGACGATGGGGTAGGTCACGCCCTGCCGGATCGTTTCGTAAAGTTCAATCTTGATCTCGGCATTCCGCGGCAGACGGACGTCTTCCCGGAACGTGACCGTTCCTTCGATGCGCTCCATGCGCGATTCCAGGCGGACATACACGTTGGTGAGATTCCGCGTGCGGCGATCCTGAACGAGCAGGTTGACATGCCCTTCGGGGCTGGCGTAATCGTTGAAGGCCTGTCCCATCTCGCGTCGGTTGTTCTCGATGAGCCCGACCTGGTAACCGGCGACCGTGATGATCATGTCATCCGGTTCGATGCCGGCGGCATGGGCGGGGGAGCCGGGTGTGACACGTACGACCTGCACTCCGGTGCCCGTGTCCATCGAATAGACTCCCAGGCGCCAGCGGGGGGCTTCGGCCGCCGGGATGCTGGGATTCGGGGAGAGATTCAACTGCGGGTTAAGCCGCATTTGTTCCTGTTGACTCAACGGCAATGTGGAACCTGTTCCGCCGACCGGAGCAAAGGGATCGAAAGATCCCGGATTCCCATAGGTGCCGGCGCCGGAGCCCGGAAGGAGCGGATCGTAGGGCTGCGGGACAATGCGGTCCCGATCGAGGGCATGCCGGCTGGGATCGACTGCGTGGGCTTGCGTGGGCAGTGTGAGGACGAGGGCGAAAGCCGCCCCTGCAGCACACCGGATAAAATTCCTCAAAGACATGTCAAACTCCTCCATGATGAATGATGTCTGCGATGGATCGGAGCCTGTTGCGGGGGCTCCGGGGCGGATGGGAATCAGGGGATCGACCTGTGGCGGTCAATTGAACTCGCGCAGGCCGACCTGACCCAGAGCATAGCGCGCATTGGAGCCGGGAATCGGCTGAAAGCCGCCTTTGATCACGTCCTCCTGCCCCATGCGACTGAAGATGTATTTGAGGAACTCGCGTTCAACCGGACGCAGCTCCTTGCCCGGCGCCTGATTGACCACGATCTGCAGCGGCCGCATGAGGGGATAGCGTCCCTGGTCCGCCTCGAGCCCGTCGACGGTGATCGCGGGCAGGCCGGCGCGGGGTGACAGCGGCACCGCCTTGAGGCTCGACGTGTGGAACATCAGTCCGGCGTAACCCACGGCGTCCGGGTTGTTCGTCAGGGCGGCGATCAACTCGGAGTTCGACGCATGCTCGACCATCTTGTCGTCAAAGCTGTCTCCTCGCAGGATGGCTGTCTGGAAGTACTCGGTTGATCCCGTGGTCGGCCCCCGCCCCTGCAGGGCGATCGGGCGGCTGGCCCAGGCGCCGGTCGCACCGACATCACCCCAGGTGCGGGCCTTGCCGTTCTTCGCGAACATCGACTGCACCTGGGCGAGCGTCAGCTCGGAGATGGGGTTGTCCTTGTTCACGTAAATCGCCAACCGCTCGTAGCTGGGGATCAACAGCTTGGGGGAGTAACCGAATTTCTGTTCGAATGCTTCGACTTCCTCTTTGCTGATTGTGCGACTGAGCATGCCGAACGTCGCGGTGCCGTCGATCATCGAAGAGAGAGCGGAGCGAGATCCCTTAATGTCCACCTTAAATGTGACGCCGGGATGAAACTGGCGAAAGCTGTCGATCCATCCCGCAGCCAGTTGAGCCATCGTTCCCGATCCGGTCAGGGTGACTTCGCCGGTCATCTGATCGGTCGGGCGATACAACGGGAGATCCTGATTGAGGACATCCTCGCTCCAAGCGGTGTTCGCAGCCGCCAACCCGGCGACGAGCGCAACCAGTCCAAAGAAAGCTCCCTGCGTCTTCATTAGCGATCCCCTCCTGAGTTTGGGTCTGCGTTTGCCGCTGAACGATTGAGAGGTGCGGTTCTCGGGCCGCACGACAGACATGCTGCCACCGCCCTCGTTCCTTCGACCATCCGGCGACTACAAGATTTCAGCGCGCTCGTCCCGCGTTGCGGGTGCGGAAGAGCAATTTCAGTGCTCGTACACCTGCGCCTCCAAGGCTCCGGCGAACACCGATCGGCGGGAGTATAGAACGGTTCGTCCGGTCGAGACAATATGAGAATCGCGGGGAAGATGCGTTTGTGGAGCAGGACGCGCATCGCCGATCGGGTTTGACACCAAGGGACGCTTTCGGGTTTAATCCCGACCCTTTGTGGAGGGCGTGGCACCGGGTCGTGCCCGCGGGTGCACCCGCCATCGACCGAGCATTGACGGAAAGTTCACGACATGGATGCAACTGCCTTTCTCGTTGCACTGGACGAGTTGTTCGAGCTTGACCGGGGCACGATCACGTCTGCCGATGCGATCCGCGACATCCCCGGATGGAGCTCGTTGACGTTCATGGGATTGATCGCCCTCGTCGATGATGAACTGGACATCACTCTCACCCCCGACACGGTCCTTGCCTGCAGGACCGTCGGTGATCTGCTCCAGGAAGTCGGCCTCGCAACACACCCTGCTCGCCAGCGCGCCGCCTGATGGGATGAAGGTGGGACGAGCCGTCGTCGTCTCGCGACGCACCGGGCACGGCGACGACCACAAGGCAAACTCGCGCTGCGTTGCTCGGACGTCGTGCCCGTGAAGAAATCACTTGAATTTATTCCAAAGCCTGGAATCACATCGTCAGCCGAAGGATCTGCAAGGGTTCACCTGGTATTCCCTCGCTCATGCTTCGCGTGACTGATGAATTCGCCATATCTCGTCGTTGATCTGCGGATCTTGAACGCCGTTCTGCGTGTTGAATGTTTGCCACCGATGCTCTTATCGATCGTACGATCCTCATCACCGGGGCCTCCTCAGGTCTCGGTCGTGCGACCGCTGTTCTGCTCAGCCGCATGGGTGCGCGGATCATCGCCGTCGGTCGAAACGAAGATCGATTAATCGCCACAGCAAGCCAGCTCTCCGGTGCTGGACATGTCGTGCGGCCGTTTGATCTGGCGGCCGTGGAGGCGATCCCGGAATGGCTGCAGTCGCTCGCGGCGGAATGCGGTCCATTGCGCGGCGTCGTCCATAGCGCGGGCGTGCATCTGGCCCGCCCCCTGCAGATGTTGAAGGCTGACGCCGTTCAGCAGCTGCTTACCGTCAACGTGACCGCGGCGCTCATGCTCGCCAAAGGATTGAGACAACGAGCCGTCCATGAGTCGCCTGCCTCGCTGGTGCTGATGTCGTCGGTGATGGGACAGGTCGGGCAAGCGGGTGTCACTGCCTACAGTGCGAGCAAGGGGGCAGTCGATGCGCTGTGTCGGTCGCTCGCATTGGAACTCGCCACACAAGGCATCCGCGTGAACGCAATTGCTCCCGGGCAGGTGGAGACAGAGATGGCGGAGCAACAGCGTGGGTCGCTTACCACCGAGCAGTTCGAGCGCATCCGCAGCATGCACCCCCTCGGTCTGGGGCGGGCGGAGGACGTCGCCTCGGCTGTCGCATTCCTGATTTCCGACGCCTCGCGCTGGATGACCGGGACGACGCTGACAGTGGATGGCGGTTATACAGCTCATTGACAGGTTGCATACTGATGGGCGTTGATCGTGCGAGCGGATGCGATCAGTGAATCATTCGTCGTTAAGTGTCATGCCAATGCAACAACGCACACCAAGCCGGTTGATCATCGTGGGCGCTGGGGGATTCGGCCGCGAGGTGTACGACTGGGCCTGCGCCGCCGCGGCGGCCGGAGCGGATTGGACGGTCGAGGGGTTCCTTGATGACAACTCGAGCGCACTCGAAGGATTTCCCATGCCGGCGGGCATCCTGGGATCAGCCGCAACCTATGAGCCGCAAGCCGATGAACGCTTTGTTTGTGCGATCGGCGAACCGTGCATCAAGCTCCAGATCGCCCGCGGCCTGCAGGCGCGCGGGGCACAGTTCACGAATGTGATTCATCCGACGGCGCTCGTCGGACGGCAAAATCGACTGGGAGTCGGACTGATTCTCTGTCCGTATTCGGTCATCACAACCAACGTGACAGTGGGAGATTTCGTCACATTGAACCTGCACGGAACCATTGGACACGACGCGGTCATTGGCGATGGCTGCACGCTGAACAATCACACCGACGTCACCGGATGGGTCACGCTGGGCGAAGGTGTATTCCTGGGGAGTCACGCGTCGGTGCTGCCCCATGCGCGCGTCGGCGATTATGCGCGAATCGGCGCCGGGAGCACGGTGCTCCGGTCCGTCAAACCGCAGACGACAGTCATCGGCGTGCCGGGCCAGCGGCTGCGGATGTTTGATCCTCCCGACCGCCGCGCCGGGTGAACTGCGAATGTTTTCGGGGTTGCCGGGACCGGGGACATCCGTCACGGCGACTTCCGATGGTGCTCTGGTCTGACTTGCTTTCCGCAGGGTGTGCGGGGCGAGTCGGCGACGAGAGCGTCCGCGGCAAACTGTTTGGACACCACGATTGAATCGAGATGTAAGAACGTCAGCGCTCTGTTGAACCCGTATCGGCGTCAGACGGCTTCCGGTCGCGCGCCGATCACATCCCCTTATTGAATGACCACGATCCGCATCGTTCGACATCGTTCGACTGCTGACGACCGTAGGGCCTGATCATGACTGCAGCGATCTCTGCTATTGAGTTTCACATTCCTCCTGGAATTCTCGCCAATCACGAACTGGCGAAGATCTCCCAGGATTGGTCCGCTCAGAAAATCGAGGCAAAAACAGGCATTCTCGAGCGGCATATCACCTCGCGCTCGGAGTGTTCTTCGGATCTCGCCGTCGCGGCTGCCGAGAAGCTGTTCACCAGCGGCGCCGTCCGTCGAGAGGAGATCGACTTTCTCCTGTTGTGCACGCAATCACCCGACTATCTGCTGCCGACGACGGCCTGCCTGGTTCAGGAACGACTCGGACTGAGCAATGCTGTCGGAGCGCTAGACGTCAATCTGGGCTGTTCCGGGTTTGTGTACGGCCTGGGGCTCGCGAAAGGGCTCATCGAATCGGGACAGGCCCGCAATCTCCTGCTGATTACCGCGGACACTTACAGCAAGTTTATCCGCCCGCAAGATCTCAACGTGCGTACGTTGTTTGGCGATGCGGCGGCGGCGACGCTGATCACCAACGAGTCCGCACCCGATGGATCGTCGCCGGCGATGGGTCCGTTTGTTTACGGGACCGACGGCGGCGGCGCTGAGAATCTGATCGTTCGCCAGTCCGGATTACGCGTGTTTCAGCCGGATGATGACACCGAACTGACCGACGACCGGGGCCGCCTGCACATGAACGGGCCGCAGATCTTCACATTCACTCTGAAGGCAGTGCCGCAACTGGTGAACGCCATCCTGCAGAAATCCGGCCGGACGATGGACGACGTCGACCTGTTCATCTTCCATCAGGCGAATCAGTACATGCTCGATCACCTGCGTCAGAAGATCGGGATTCCCGAGGAGCGGTTCTACTATGCGATGAAGCACTATGGCAACACGGTGTCGTCGACGATTCCGATCGCCCTGAAGCACGCTCAGCTCGACGGCCGCCTGCATCCCGACGACGCAGTGATGCTGGTCGGCTTCGGCGTCGGTTACTCATGGGGCGCGACGCTCATTCGGCCAGGTCGCTTCGCCGCGGCTCAGCAACTCAAAGCGGCGGCCTGAATGCGTGCGTGAGCTCTGTTGGCTCGATGCATCCGGGACGGGAAGTCAGGAATCTCCGCTGATGCAATCCGGGCCAATGCATCGGACGACGACTCTCCCCCCACCAACGGCATGCTTCAGCATTCTCGGTGTGCCGTCATTGAGAGTGGCTCAAGGCGTCCCCGCGGGGATGGTCGCCACCAGATCGTCCGTGAGCTTGAGGAGCACTTCGTGCGTAACGGTGATATCGACCGGGTCTCGCCCCGGCTGCCCCTTCACTGATCGGTAGCGTTTGAGCGAAAACGTGCCCGCCGACCGCGACGACAGAATGATCTCGAAGTATTGCGTGCCACTGGTCAATTGACTCGGCGACGTCGACCGGATTAGGACTTCCCCGGCATTCGGATCGAACTCGAGCGGTCCGATATTCTCGAGCAGGTAGGTGATTCGCTTGCTGAGCTGCTCGGCCCATTTTCTGAGCGAGTCGAACGCAGCGTTCAGCAAGCTGGGAACGTACAGCCTGATTTCGCTGAACGAACAGCTCATCGAGTCGACGGCCGTCAAGTCCACCTGCAACGACAGCCCGCTCGGTTCAGCCACGGCCACCGTCGTGGGCGCCGTGCTGCCGGACAGTCTGGTCAGTTCCTGCTGCAGTTCGTGGCTCAAGGACATCGTTATACGGTTCTACACGGTCTGAGACGACACCGATCGTCTGATCCAGTGTCTGACGTCTGTCTGACGTCGGCGGGGCCAGATGCCTGTCACGCAAGAGGAACGACAGACGGAATGCCCCACAATTCACACGTGGCTGTCAAATTATATCACGCGTCCAGCCAGGCGGCGATGTCATCTTCCGGCACTGACCGAGGCGAGGAACGCCGCTCCATAATTGTCCCATCCGGTGGTGATCGAGAGAAAATCGCACTTGGTCTCCCGGGCGTCATTTGCGGCCCCGCCCTCAATCTCCAAACCCGCATACTCCACCAGGGGACACTGGCCTATGATGCCCATGTCACATGAGTGGCCGCAGCGGCGGCAAACAGCATCGGATGGCCCGAATGGATCTGAACAGGCTTCTTATCTGGATTGCGGGTATTAATTGCACTTGGAACCTGCTGTATTCATTGCGCGGTTCAGGGGCTTGGGGTTGGCGGGCCGTATTGTGCGGATTGTTGGCCGTGCTGATCACTGGCGTCTTCACGTTTCCGGACACGGTGGGGTACATCGTCGGCGCCGGTTGGTTTGTGCTCGTGCTGCTTCCCGTGATCGTGCGAAGCGTCGTGAATCGGCTCCTCGTTCGACGGATGTATGGCACGGCCATGCTGCTGGCAAAAATCTCCGCGCGATTGCATCCGTTCGATGCATGGACCGACCAGCCCGAAATTATCCAGGCGCTCTGGTGGTATCATCAGGGGAAAACAGCGGAAGCCACCGACTTAATCAACCGTCTTGGCCGGCTCGACTCGCAGAT
>JAHBXU010000670.1 GCA_019636315.1 Planctomycetaceae bacterium
TCGTCGATCCGGCAAAGCTCAAGCTCACGCCCATTGTCGACGGCAAATGGCCCGGTCTGCCCGACGCCGGAGCGCCGCCCCGGGAATAGAACGCGAATTTCGACCGATGCGTCCACCCGGATGGACGGCGGACGACACGGATGCGGCGGAGGCACACGGATGTTCTCCAAGAGCATCCGCACCGATCCGTTTGATCCGCGTCATCCGTGGTCCATTCAAGCCGACCAACCTTTCCAAGACTGGCATCATGACTCAGCAAATCTTTCGATTGGTCGTCGCCGTGACTGTGTTTTGGGGCGGCGTTCGGCCGAGCGCGGCTGAGTTCCCGCAATCCGTCAAGCTCATCGATCTCAATGATGATACGACGCGGCAGGTTGTCGTCGATCGCGAGGCGGGGCAGTACCTGGGGCATCCGACGACCGTTCTGCTCGAAGACGGCAACACCATGCTGTGCGTTTACCCGGAGGGGCACGGCAAGGGAGCCATTCGGTATCAGCGAAGTATGGACGGCGGACAGACCTGGAGCGGCCCACTGCCCACGCCGGAAAGTTGGGCGACATCACTCGAAGTTCCCACGCTGCACCGCGTCATCGATGCCGCGGGAAAGAAGCGGCTCATCATGTGGTCCGGGCTGTATCCGGCGCGGCTGGCCGTGAGTGAAGACGACGGAGCCTCGTGGAGTGAACTGGAGCCGGTCGGCGACTGGGGCGGCATCGTTGTGATGGGAAGCGTCGAACCGATCAAGACGGGACCGGGGCACTACCTGGCCCTGTTCCACGACGACGGCCGGTTTTTGCACAAGGATGGTCAGCGTGGGCCCCCCCCCGTGTTCACACTGCTTAAGACGTACTCGCGCGACGGAGGACTTACGTGGTCGTCCCCCGAGACCATCCTGACAGGCAGCAAGATCTATCTTTGTGAGCCCGGGTTGATCCGTTCGCCCGACGGGAAACAACTGGCCGTGCTGCTCCGTGAGAACACTCGCACGCAGAGCTCGCAGATCATCTTCTCCGATGACGAGGGAACGACGTGGTCGGACCCGCGGCCACTGCCCGAAACACTCATCGGCGATCGGCACACGGGCAAGTATGGTCCGGATGGCCGGTTGTTCATTTCATTCCGCGGCATCTCGCCCAAAGGCCGCCCGCGCCCCTATGAAGGCGACTGGGTCGGGTGGGTTGGCACCTATGAGGATCTCGTCAACGGCGACCCCGGCCAATACTACGTGCGGCTCAAGGACAATACCAAAGGGTCGGACTGCGCGTATCCGGGCGTCGAAGTCCTCCCCGATGGCACGTTCGTCACAACGACGTATGGTCACTGGGAACAAGGTGAGGCGCCTTACATCCTCAGCGTGCGATTCACGTTGGACGAACTGGATGCGCGAGCCGCAGAGTAAACAACCGGGTTTTCTCTGTGCCGTCGGTTGGCGATCTTTGATCGATCGGCCGACAGTGCCGAGAGCGTGAGCGATGGATTCCGCGGGCCGCCGCCATCAGGTCATCAACGCACGCATGGCTTTCTCTCCTCCGTCGCTGGGAGGCAGACGCACAACGGAGAACCAGTAGGCGTTGATTCCCTGTACGGCTTTGCGGAACTGCTCCATATCGACCGGTTTGGTGATGTAGCTGTTTGCATGTTCGAGATAGCTCCGCGCCACATCGGCCTCGTCTTCTGACGTGGTCACGATGACGACGGGAATTGTTTTGAGATGAGGATCGTTCTTGATCTCGTGCAGCGTCTCTCGCCCGTCCTTGCGAGGCATGTTGAGATCAAGCAGGACCAGGTCGGGGCGCGGCATGTCCTTGAATTGCCGCTCCTGACGCAGAAACTGCATCGCCTCCACGCCGTCGCGGGCGACGTGAATTTCATTAAGGAGGCCGTCCCTTTCCAGCGCCCGCCTGGTCAACTTGATGTCCGCCAGATCGTCCTCAACAAGGAGAATCTGTAAGGGACGGACGGAGCGCAGCATTGTCGAAGGAATCGTCATCTTGTCCTCCATTGGGTGTGGAACTGACAGCTGCCAATGTGAAGTAGAAAGTGCTCCCCTGGCCGGACCGGGATTCGACCCATAACCTGCCGCCGAGCCGCTCGACGACTTTCTTGCAGATTGCCAATCCAATTCCGGTGCCGGGATACTCTTCTTTGCGGTGCAACCGCTGGAAGATCTGAAAGATGCGGTGGTGATATTCGGGATCGATCCCGATGCCGTTGTCTTTCACATAAAATCGCCAGAAGCCTGCTTCCGGTTCCGCGCCGATCTCGACGATCGGTCGCTCCTCGCTGCAGTATTTGATGCTGTTTCCGATGAGATTCTGGAACAGTTGCTCGAGCTGCAATCCGTCCGCCATCACCTGGGGCAATGGGCGACAGATGATTTCCGCGCCGCTTTCGTTGATGACGTTCGACAGATTCTCGAGCGCTGCCTCGCAGGCGTGATGCGAGTCCGTCGGTTCAGCCGTTCTGCCGTGCGTCCCCACGCGCGAGAATTCCAGTAGATCGGTGACGAGCTGCCGCATGCGTGAGGCGCCGTCGACCGCGAAGGCGATCCATTCGCGGCCGTTGTCATCGAGACGTTCCGCGTAATCCTCCGCGAGCAACTGGCAGCAGGACGCGACTTTCCGGAGCGGCTCCTGCAGGTCATGTGAGGCGACGTAGGCGAACTGTTCGAGTTCCTGATTCCGCGCGGTCAGCTCGGCCGTCCGTTCGGCCACGCGCCGCTCCAGTTCATTGTGTGCCCGACGGAGTTTGGCCTCCAAATGCTTCCGCTCACTGATGTCCTGGGTGATTGCCGCCGCGGCGATTGGTCGTCCGTCGGCATCTCGAATCGGAGAAACGGTCAGGCAGACGTTCACCAACGTCCCATCCTTACGTTTCCGAACCGTCTCGACATGCTTGAAGGTCACACCGTGCTTCAACCGGTCGAGAATCTCCTGTTCCTCCTGAGTTCGATCCGGAGGCCTGAGGCAACTGACATTCCGGCCAATCATTTCTTCGGCCGTATAGCCGTAGAGCCGCTCGGCGCCGGCGTTCCAATCGGTGACGTCACCATCGAGTGTTACTGCGATGATCGCGTCTTCCGACGAATTGACGATGGTCGCCAATCGTTGATAGACGGCAGCCTGCCTGAGCCGTCCGACCATCTCCAGGCGTTCTGTAATGTCGATAATAGCGCTGAGGACGAAGAGCCCCTGGCCCGTTTCGATCGGACTCAAACCAATCTCAATCGGAA
>JAHBXU010000671.1 GCA_019636315.1 Planctomycetaceae bacterium
GCGATGGAACGCAGGTGATCGTCGACTTCGATGATGTCCGGATTGCCGCCGGCACACTGACGCTGAGCGAACTCGCCACCGCGATGGATGCGGCCCTGGAGGCAGCCATCGGACGGCCCCTGGCCAGAACTGCGGTGACATTCGACGGCGAGGATCGGATCTCGATCGCCGACCCGACCTTCGATGGCGATGACGAACCGATTGAGACGTTCCGTATCGCGGCGATCGACGGCGCGAGGATTGCCTTTACGCTCGGACTCAGCGGGCGCGACGATGCGGGCGACGGAGTCATTGAGGGGAGCGCGTTACATGGAGAATCGATAGCCGATCGGATGTTTGTGCAGGATGCCACATTTTCTGCCGCAATTGATGCTGCGGCGCGTGTGGACGCCACGGCCCACCTTGGGTTTGTGAAAGTTGGAGTTCAGGACGGGCAGGCCGGCGCCCGCGCCGAGATTTCGCTCACGCTTCAGGATCCCGCCACACAGGCGAATGACGGCCGGATCTTCCTGTCTGAACTGCTGGGTGTGGGCATCGACCTGCAGCAGGCACTCGATTCCGTGCGGTTCAGCGGCTCGGTCAATCTGTCGCTCCCGGTCGTGCTTCAGGAAACGATCACGGGGTTGAGCCTGCCGGGCGCCCCCAGGATCGTCGCGACCTGGGCAGACATCACACGGCCCGAAACGCTCGCGCTCTCGTTCACGGATCTCGATCCCGTTCTCGCGTTCCAGGGATTCTCGCTCTCAGGATTAACGCGGGAGACGCCGCTCTCCGCTTTGAATCAAGGCGAAGGGGTTCGCATCATTGCGGGGCAGGCCGAGCTGCGGTTGCAACTGCGGGACGGTCGCACGGTGGACATCAATCTGGACGGAGCCCGTACGGTGGGCGACGTCATCGAAAAATTCCGCACGGCGCTCGATTCGCATCCCACGCCCGCAGCGCGGATGCCGAGCAAGGTCGTCGTCGAAATCGGACCGACGGGTCAGAACCTGGTGCTTCGCGATCTGAACGTCAACCTGGGCGGCACGTTCTCGGTCCAGGCGCTGGCCGGCTCGGCGGCCAGTGATCTGGGACTCACAATTGCCGACGCCGCCGATGGTCGCGCGGACGGCGTCATCACGGGGAGCACAATATTTGGTTCGAGCATCTACGCGGCGCTCGGACAACTGGGACGCTTTCTGACCGATCTCGAACATGGCTCCGCACTGGCGCAGGTGTTGCCCCTCTTCGAGACGGCAATTGCGGACCTGCTGGGGTTCGGGAATCGTGTGCAGAATGCGTTTGGCGCGATTGGGGATGGTCTCGATCGGCTCAAGCAGGAACTGCAGTGGCCGAGCGGGCCGGACTCGCTGCAGTCTTTGGAAGAACTGCTCGAAGCATTGCTGGACCACAAGCTGGGTGTCAGCAACAACAATGTGACGTTGCGGCTGGAAGGAAACGTCCTGCGCCTCGACATGGCGGTCGACCATGCACTCAACAAGGAACTGAACCTGAATTTTGACCTGCAGGACGGCAGCCTCGGACGGCTGCTCGATGCGCGGGGACAGGCAAGGATTCCGTTGGAACTCGCCGCGGCTCTCCAGGTGAGCGTGGGCATCGACCTGAGCAACCCGGACGATATTCGACCGTTCCTGTTTTCCGGGGATACGCAGTTCAATGTCACTGCCAGGGCGGCCAACATCACACCAATTCAGCTGACAGCCGCACTGGGACCATTTGGTGTGTTCATCAGAAACGGCCAAGTGGTGCTCGATCGCGATGGGGCCGGCCCCAGTCAGGACCCGGCCTCGTTCCGCCTGACGCTCACCGACGATAACTCGGACGGTCGCATCTACCTGAATGAGCTGATCAGTAGTGTCTTCTCGTACGCAGACATCCAGGCGGAGTGGGGAGCACATGCCAATCTGCCGGTCTTCTTCCCCACGGACACGGCATCGATCGGTTCGATCACGGCGACGGCCTCGAGCGCGTCGCCGCTGCCCGTGGTGACGCTGCCGTCGTTTCCGAACATCGATCTCGGTTTGAACCTGGGCGCGTTTGTCGATGGTTGGGACGGCCTCTTCTCACTGGTCGGAGAGGCTCTCGACGGGGAGGTGCTGGGAATCAAGCTGCCGCTGATCGGTGATCAGCTCCAACAGGCCGGCTGGTTTATCGACTCGCTCCGGACGATGGTGACCGACGCGGTCTCACCGGAACAGCTCAATTCGGCCAACGCGGTCGCATTGCTGCAGCAGGTGCTGTTTGCCGGACTGGGCGACCTGGAGAACAACTTCCCCTGGTTGGGGGACACCAACAACGACGGCAGCGCCGGCAATCTCAGCGATATCGTTGTTCGTGTCGATCATGCGGCCGTCAATCCGCAGACTTACAATCCCCTCACGAACCCGGTGAATCAGAACATCGAGTTCGAGATGTTGATTGACCGTGTTCTCGGTCAGACGAGTGCCGTCAATTTCAATCTGGACCTGTCGGCACTGCCTGGCCTGGGAATTGAAGTCCAACAGGCCGGCATCGTCTTTGAGACGTTCTTCAAGTTCCGCGTCACAATCGGAGTGGACGTCAACAACGGCGTCTACTTCCGTTTCGATACATCTCAGACGGAAGATGTCGCGCTCGGCATTCGCGCCACGCTGCCGTCGGGATTCCACGCCACGGGCCGTCTCGGATTCTTACAGCTCGATATCACGGACAACGGCACTCTCTTTGAAGGCGCGTTCCGGCTCGATCTCCAGCCGTCGGCCGCCGACGGACGGGTATTTCTGAACGACATTTTCACGGGTGGGCTCGGCATCGACGGCGGATTCACAACGACGAGTTCGCTTGTCTCGCTGGGACTCAAGGCGAGCTTCGGAGGGAACGCCGCATTCCCGCAGATCCGCACGGCACTCAACATCGATTTCCCGTTCGAGAACGCCAGTTCGAGTTCCGGCGGAACAATAAGCGGATTTGTTCCCGAGATCAGCTTCGACGACGTCGAGATCAACTTCGGCAGCTTCCTGTCCGATTTTCTGGGACCGACGGTGCGGGGCATGAATGACGTCCTCGCGCCGGTCCGTCCTGTCCTCGATGTCCTGACCGCGCCGCTTCCCGTGATCTCGGAACTCGGCGGTCCGGTGTCGATGGTCGATCTGGCACGCGTCTTCGGATACGCCGACGTCGCCGACTTTGTCGATGCGGCCAACGATCTCAGCAACCTTGTCAAGAAGCTCAACACGCTCGTCGGCGGCGTGGA
>JAHBXU010000672.1 GCA_019636315.1 Planctomycetaceae bacterium
GCAAACACGTCCCCACTGCCGCGACCGATGAAGCCCCCACTTTGATTCTGAACCGAATCAATCGTCTCGAATTGGGGCGCCTGCATCCCTTGCGTCGACTGGCCGGTTCTTTGTCCGGAACCACCGCTCCCCCCTCCACTGCGGGTCGTTCCACCTTGCGATGTTCCCGAACCCGTGCCGGTCCCTGTTCCTGTGCCTGTTCCTGTCCCACTCGATGTGTTGGAGCCGCTGCCCGTGCGACCAGACTGTTGCGCCTCAAGCGCGCCAGGGAATGACATCACACAGAGCGTTGGTACGAAGGCAAAGGCCAGAAGTCGAAGCCAGGACGTAGCCATGGATCTCTCCGTTTGCTATCGAAATCCGCAAGCCGCAAGCGACCACACCTGAATATACCGTATTCCGGCCATGAAGTCCTTACCTCGCGTGGCGAATCACCAGTCGACGGAAAGAATCGCTGCGTCTGGGCCGGTCCAGCGGATGGCGTAAAGTCTCAGATCGGCTGAGTATCGCCCCGCCTGAGAACGGCGTATGATCGCATCTGAAGAGTCAAGGACTTTCTGGGTTCTCCGTGACGCGTCGAACTGAGTCCACTCGAAAAACAGGCGATCTCAATCGTCCCAGCCAGAAACTGGAACGATCCTGCTTCATGTGACGGGCGGCGTCGATCATCAGACGGGCCTCAATCCGGATTGGTCGGGGCGCAGGACCCTGGCGAGAGAAAAGTCTCACGAACAAAAGGCCTGCCCAGACTACGAAGATTCTGAGATCCCCACCGTTGATTCTCGATTTTGTCTTATGGCGCCGGGCTGTCCAGGCGTAAAGGGAAGTGAGTGAACACAGGACTGGTGATCGGCGGGGCACCTTTTACGGTCGGAAAGTGTCGCGTTTTCGGCGGAAGAATCGCCAGTTGTGCAGGCTTCGCGATCGAATCCCGTGTCGATTCTCTCGATGATCCCCGCGGCGAAAATGCGGTTTGTTCTCCGGCCTGTTAATTAGGACGGCGTTCCATGCGAACGATTCTGCGACCAACGATCGGCGCCCTCCTCGCGGCATCGTTGATGAGCTTCGTACCGCTCTGTCAATCCGCCGAGCCTGTCGATGGCTACGATGTCTTGTTCTTCGCCTCCGATGGACCTGTTGTTTTGCGATTTCGGTTGGAAGCATCAGGGGTGGGGATCGCTACGGTCAGGCAGCGGTATGCCGCGGTCCTCTTCGGTGCTTTGGATGCGGACAAGGACAAGCGGCTGACGGCCGAGGAAGCCCGGCTACTCCCGGTGGGAGGGCGGTTGGCGGCGGGCGTCGAAACACTGGGCGATCGCTGGATGGACCTCGACACGTCCCCGCCCGATGGGGCCCTCTCCCTGGAGGAACTGGCCGTGTTTCTCGAACCCCTGCTTGGGGAGCGGTTTGCGGTGCGCCGCAAGCCGCCGTTGCTTGTCCAGTCCGTGCAACTGCATCCACGACTCGATCTGGACGGCGACGGTCGGATCTCGCGTGAGGAGATTGACCGGGCGGCCGAGACGTTGCGGCAGTACGACTTCGATGACGACGGGACCTTCAGCCCGGCCGAACTGCAACCATTTCCCCAGTCGATGGTTGATGCGGGGATGACGACGGGAGCCGAAGGCGAAGGAGGAGACTTCGTCATTCTTCCAACAGGGAAAGCACTTGAGGAACTCGCCGCGCGCGTTGTCGCGACCTACGAAGGGAAGCAAGGGCCGGGGATTGGAAACGCGCGTCTCTCCCTCCCGGAAGAGGTATTCAAAGCATTCGACGTCAACTCCGACGGACTCCTTGACGCGGTCGAGCTGGCTGCCTTGTTGAGAAGGCCCCGTCCTGTCGCGGAGATCTCGGTCGACCTGCGCCGCCGGCGCGTGAAGTTGGAATCCGCGCAACGAGGGGCGGAACGAGTGCGGGTGGTCCCTTCTGACTCCAACAGCCGGTTAACGTTACACGTCGGCGGAGAAACGGTCGATTTTTCCGCCGTGGACAATCGATATCAGGCAGCCGATCAGATCAGCCTGCTCAGAATCGAGTTTCGTCGTCAGGACGGCGACAAGAACGGCTATCTGGATGCCCAGGAGTTCGCCATGCTGGGCAACCCCGGCGGCACATTTGAAGACGTCGACCTCAATGGGGACGGGCAGGTTTACCTTGAAGAGCTGGACCGTTTCATCCAGTTGGACGCCTATCTTGCTCAGTGTTATGCCGAGATGACGGTGGACGCGATCGATAAGCCGCTGTTTCAGATTCTCGACGAGAACCTCGATCGCAGGCTGACATTGAGGGAGTTTGCCGCCGCGGTCGAGCGGATGCAGCCGTATGACCGGAACGGGGATGGTCTGCTCGACGCATCGGAGTTGCTTGCACTCCGCAAGTACCGTGTGGCGTTTTCGTTTGGCGTGCCGCCGGCGGTGCGGATCGATCGCCAGAACCAGATGTCGGCCGACCGACGCATGCCGGTCGTCCGGACGGTGACCACCGGGCCGGAATGGTTCCGCAAGATGGACAGGAATCAGGATGACGAAGTGACGTGGCGAGAGTTTCTCGGACCGCGATCAGCGTTTGACCTCCTCGATCGCGACGGCAGCGGCTGGATTGATGCGGAGGAGGCTGAGGCGGCGCAAAGTCATTTGAAGCAAAATGTTGGAGTGACCGCCCCCGTACCCGAGTCGCGTTGAAGATCGAAGATATCAGGCATACACTCGACGTCGCAGGAATTCTCCAACGCCGCGGCGATGGCGATCGTACGAGGTGCGTCGACGTGAGCATTGCGCCTCTGGGGATCTATTCTGCTCACAACCGGGGAGGCGGCAGATGAGCGAGTTTCCGAAATCGGGACAATTGATCCGGCAGGTGTCGCAGCGATTGCATGTCGCCCGGATCGGACGCGTCGCCTATCGAATCTGTCTCGGGTTAGCCGCGTTCTATGCCGTCTTGCTTGTGATCAGCCGTTTGACGGGCCTGATCCCGGACTGGTTTTCGCTGCCGATCATCCTGTCCTTACCGTTCATTGCCGGACTGGGCGCGGCTGCGCTCTTGCGGCGGCCCGCCGTGAGCGACGCGGCGCGCAGCGTCGACTCACACGCCGGGACGAAGGACTTGTTCCTCACGTTGACGCTGCTGGACAGCGCGGCAGGGGATTATAAGCCGCTGGTGGGTCGCGACGCGGAAGCCAAAGCCCCCGCCGTCGAGCCGACGGCTGTCGTCCCCTGGCGATGGGAGCGATT
>JAHBXU010000673.1 GCA_019636315.1 Planctomycetaceae bacterium
CCGTCTCCAACACCGGCTCGACGACGCGGCCCGTCTGGGGGTCGGTCTGCTGTGTTGTCAACATCTGCAGAACTTCCTGCCCCCCCGAGGGGAGTTGTCCCTGGTTGTTGACGCCCGCATACATCTTGACGGCCTGTTCGACGCTGCGGATGCTCACTTCCGTCGCGCGGATGTTGGCCGTGTTCTGCTGGCCGAGCAGTCGGGGCACGACCATCGCGGCGATGACGCCGAGAATGGCGAGCACGATCAACACTTCGAGCAGCGTAAAACCGCCGCGGAATCGTGTCCTGGCAACTCGATGCTTGTGACGAACCATGTCGGCAGCCTCCTCGTTATCGCGATGTGAATTGGTGTTTGAACTGACACAGCCGCAGGGTGGGGGGGCCACCCGTTGGATGATTGCTTTGGATGTTTGACATCCGACAAAGGTCATTCTCAGGTAACGTGGCGGGCAAATCGCCCTTAATGCTGACTCTGTAACACTACATCAGACTGGAGCTTTGCATAATGGGGACGAGCAGTGCGATGACGACGAACAAGACCACGGCCGCCATGACTAAAAGCAGCAGCGGCTCCAGCATGCGGACGACGACATCCAGCTCCCGGTTCGTGCGCCGCTCCAGATTGTCGGCGATGTCGATTAACACGTTCTCCAGGTTATTCGCCTCTTCGCCCACGGAGATCATCTCCACGATCTCCGTCGGGAACTGACCGCTTTGAGATAATGGTTTGGCCAGCGTCTTGCCTTCCGAGACATTCTCGGCCGCTTCTTCGATGGCCCGTGCCAGGACGACATTGCCGGTCGCGTCCTTCGAGATTCGCAATGATTGCAGGATGGGCACGCCATTGTTGAGCAGCGTTCCCAGAATGCGGCAGAATCGGGCAATGGCGAGACTTTTCACCACGCGGCCAAAGCCTGCGACGCGCAGCCGCACGGTGTCCAGCCGCCATCGACCTGTTTCCGTTTGTGCAGCATGCCGCAAACCGACGATGACGGCCACAACGACCCCGACGACCATCCACCAGTACTGCTGTGCCGATTCGCTGAATCCGAGCAGTGTTGTCGTCGCCCAGGGAAGGTCGCCCCTTTGCGCCATCCGATCGAAGATGGGCTCGAACTTCGGGACAAAATACACCAGCAGCACGCCGACGATAATTGTCCCGAACACTAATAGAAACACGGGATACACAAGTGCCCCCAGCACGCGGCTCTTGAGATCCTCCTGATGGTCGGTGAATGCGGCGATGCGCTTCAATACATCTTCGAGAAAGCCCCCCTCCTCGCCGGCCCGCACCATGCTGACCACTAGTTCTCCAAACGCGCGCGGGTGCTGCTTCATCGCCTCGAACAGGGGCGTGCCGTCCGCCACATGGCCGCGCACATCTTCCAGAACCAGACTGAGAGCCGGGCTCGTCGATTGCTGTTGCAGCAGTTCGAGCGAACGGAGCAGCGGCACGCCCGCCTTGAGCAGATCCGCTAATTGCCCATAGAAGACCGACAACACACGCGGCTTCACTCGCCGATTCGCGTACTTCTGCTGCGATTTGGCTTCTTCCGCCAGATCCACCCGTACCGGAAATAACTCGCGCGCCGCCAGCGACGCCAGCGCATCCTGCTGGCTGGTGGCGGAGAGCACACCGGTCACCTGTTGACCAGATAGCTCGCGGGCGATGTATTGAAAATCCGGCATCTCTTGGGGAAGTAGGAGTAGAGAGTAGGGAATAGGTCGGACAGGTTGTTATCAGTGGAATCTATTTATGCAGTACTTACTTGCGAATGACGATTTGTAGTTAAAGGGTGAACTTCGGATGAGGAACATGGCAGCCCGATTGCACTGGCGGCCGAGGCAGACAATAGCACGATCAGATGTCGCTGTGGCAAGTCACCAGTCGCTATATCCTGCTCTCTGATTCAAATGACATCACCGCGCGTGATCCGCAGGACTTCATCCAGGCTGGTCATCCCGGCTTTGGCTTTCTCCCATGCGGAATGACGTAGCGTAATCATTCCGTGATGCAGTGCGTAGTCGCGAATCTCACCCGCGCTGGCGCGGGCCACGCACAGCTTGCGGACCTCCGGATCATTGAGCAACAGCTCGTACACGCCGGTTCGGTGGGTGTAACCCAGATCGCGGCACGCCCGGCAGCCGGTGGGCCGCCACAGACGCTCCACGCGATCCTGCGACAGGTCGAACGGCAGATCCTCAGACTTTGGCGCATACGCTTCTTTGCACTGATTGCAGAGTTGGCGGACGAGCCGCTGAGCGACGACGCCTTCGACCGTGCTCGCGACGAGATACGGCTCGACGCCCATGTCGACAAGCCGCGTAAACGCACCCGGGGCGTCGTTGGTATGCAGCGTACTGAAGACCAGGTGGCCGGTCAGCGAAGCCTGAATGGCGCTTGTCGCCGTCTCGCCGTCGCGAATTTCTCCGATCAGCACCACGTCCGGATCATGACGCAAGATGGACCGCAGACCGGCGGCGAAGGTCAGCCCAATCTTGCTGTGCACCTGAATCTGACTGATGCCGTCCATGTGATATTCGACCGGATCCTCGACCGTAATGATTTTGGTTTCCGGCGACTTGATTTCATTGAGCGCCGAATAGAGCGTGGTGGTTTTGCCCGAGCCGGTCGGCCCGGTCACCAGGACGATGCCGTGCGGGAGCGAAATCAGTTGGTGGAACGGTCTGGAGATTTGCTCCGGCATGCCCACACTGCTGAGGTTGAACACCATGCGCCCCTTGTCGAGGATACGCAGCACGATGCCTTCGCCCTGGATCATGGGGATGACCGACACGCGGACGTCGACATCGCGGCCCGAAACGCGGAGCTTAATGCGACCGTCCTGCGGCAGCCGCTTCTCAGCGATGTTGAGGCGCGACATGATCTTCAATCGCGTGACGATGGCCGACGCGAAGTGATTAATCTGCGGCGGGACCGGCTGCACACGGAGCATGCCGTCGATGCGGTAGCGGATCGTCAGCCCGTGCTCACCCGGCTCCAGATGCACGTCGCTCGCCCGTTGCTCCAGTGCCTCAATCAGCAGTTCATTGACCAGCCGGATGACGGATGCGGCCTGGGCTTCCTCAGCCAGTTCCCCCAGTTCGGACGGCAGCTCCTCCAACAATTCCACGCCGTCTTCCGAGCGTTGCGCGACAAGTTGGTTGATGGTGTCGCCGCCGACGCCCAGGCTGCTCTTGATGAGATCGACGATCTCCTGATG
>JAHBXU010000674.1 GCA_019636315.1 Planctomycetaceae bacterium
TTCCAGAATCGGATCATTCCGTCGGCGCCGGCTGTGGCCACCTGAGCGCCGTCGGGCGACCAGGCGACCGCGTGAACGCGGGCAAGATGGCCGCACAATGTGTTCACCAGTCGCCGGGTTTCCGGATCCCAGACGCGAATCGTCGAATCGTCACTGACAGAGACCAGATGACGACTATCCGGACTCCAGTCGAGTGCATTGATGCGTCCCGCATGCATACGCTGGTTGAGGATGGACGTCCAATCATCGACTCTCCAGACTTTGACGTACTGGTCCTGACTGCCCGTCCCCAACCATCGCCCGTCCGGGCTCCAGGCCATGCACTGAATGTAGTGACTATGTGCCCGAAACGATTGCTGCAGTGTTCCCGCTACGGCATTCCAGATTTCCAACAGCCCCCCCCCATCGTCCCCTGCGACGGCCATCAACTCTCCATCGGGACTCCACGCGATCGTGCGGATCTTGCGCAGACTGTCGTGGAGGACGACCGGCTCGCGCGATCCCAACGTGTCCCAAATGGTCACGCGTCCCGCCTGATCTCCTGCTGCCAGTCGTCGTCCGTCCGGCGACCAGGCAAGCGAAGGATCGGCCGCCCAGCCGGCCGCAAACTTCGACAGTTCGTTGCCATCGACAGGGTCCAGAATTTTCACGAAGCCAGAGTCGCCATATACCGCCAGTTGGCGTCCATCCGGACTCCAGGCGGCGCGCCGCATCTCTGCGATGACAAGTGTTCGTCGTTCAGCCGCGACATCCCACAGACGCACGTCGTTGCCGGCGGTCGCCAGCCAGCGTCCATCGGAACTCCAGTCCAGATTGAAGATCACTTGCCCCTCGGTGGGAATCCTGCGGAGACATTTGTCCTTCAAAGAGGACAGATAATGCCATTCCCATCCCCGCAGGTCCGGCCTGTCCGGTTGAGGCCGATGGGCATCGAGCAGCTCCGCCATCCTGGCCACATGGCCGGCCTTCCATTGCTGCCGCGCGAGATTCACATCGGCCACATAGAGGTTGTATTCCGCGGCGTCACGCTGCTGCAGCGCCACGCGGTGATCTTCGGCCGCACGCTTCGATGCGTCCCGTTCGCGCATGACAGCTATCCGGGCGATGTCTCGCTGTTGCGTCACCAGGACGGTCGTGCCGACAAGCATGGCCATCCCTGCCAGAAGTCCCACGCAGGTCAGCGCGGCGACGGCAAACCAGGCTTTGTGCCGCCGGGCCATCTTACCGATCTGATACATCGTTGAGGGGCGACCGGCCTCGACCGGTTTGTCGTCCAGGTATCGCTGCAGATCGGCCGCCAGGCTTTCCGCCGATGCGTAGCGCCTGGTCCGATCCTTATCCAGCGCCTTCATCGCGATCCAGTCCAGTTCACCACGGAGCATCCGCGAGTGCTGCCGTTCGTCGATTCCGCGTTGGTTCGCCGCAGTCGTCCCGACCTTGCCGGCGAGGGTGCTGACACGCACGCTGGGTGACAGCGGTTCGACCTCGCGCACAATCTTCCGCAGTTCGTCATAGCCCAGCTTCGAAAACGCCGCCCGGTCGAACGGCGTCTGACCGGTCAGCAGCTCGTACAAGAGAACGCCGAGGGAGTAGACATCGCTGCGTGTATCGACGTCGATGCCGCTCGATTCCGCCTGTTCAGGGCTCATATACATCGGCGTTCCCAGGATCTGGGCATGCCGGGTGAAGAACGTTCTTTCGGTCAGTCGTTGGTTGAGCGCCTTGGCCACGCCGAAGTCGATGACCTTGGGGACCGGCGTGCCGTCGTTCAGCGTGATAAGAACATTCGACGGTTTGAGGTCGCGGTGGACGACCCCTTTCTGGTGCGCATGCTGCACCGCGTCGCAAACGGTGATGAACAGCTTCAGTCGTTCGCGGAGCGGGATTGTGGTTCGATCGCAGTATTCGGTGATCGGCCATCCTCGGACCAGTTCCATCACAAAGTACGGGTGTCCGGCATCTGTCGTGCCGGCATCCAGAACCTTTGCGATGTGGGGATGATCCATCAGAGCCAGTGCCTGGCGCTCCACCTCGAAGCGGGCGACAACTTCGCGGGTGTCCATCCCGGGTTTGATGACTTTGATCGCGACCTTGCGACGGATCGGGCGCTCCTGCTCGGCCAGATACACCAACCCGAAGCCCCCTTCGCCAATTTGTTCGCGGAGGATGTACGGACCAATGGGAACGTCCAACTGCGGCGGCTGGCGCAGACCGTCAGGGTCAAGGATCGCGACAGCAGGCGCTTCGAGAAACCTGCCCGGAAGTTCGTGCGCCGCCAACAGCGCCTGAACGCGTTGACGCACACCACTGTCCCCACCGCACTCACGGTCGAGAAATTCATCCCGTTCCGCGATCGGGTGTTCAATGACGGCCAGGAAGAGTTCCTGGACTCGGCTGGGGTTGAGAGACATCGCAGGATTTCCAAACGCCCTTGTAGAATTCAGTGCGACGTCTGGAGCACGAGCTGTCGAAGAATTTCAGGAGTTTCTCATTTTCTTTCCGACAGCCGCAGCCGCTCGCGGAGCCAGGCACGGGCATATGTCCATTTCTGCCGTGCCTGATACACGGTGATCCCGAGAGCTTCCGCGATCTCTTCATGCCCGAGACCACCGAAGTACCGAAGTTCGACAGCTTTCGCCGCCTGAAGATCCTCGGCAGCCAGGACGGACAACGCATCGTCGATCTCCAGCAGCCCCTCGTCAGTCAACTCAGGAACCGAAACGTCATTGAGTGATTGACGCTTCCGATCTCCACAGGACTTGAGGCGTTGCTTGCGTCTGGCGCTCTCCACCAGAATACGCCGCATGGCTTCGGCCGCCGCGGAGAAGAAATGTCCCCGCGTGTTCCAGTTTTGGGGGGAACTGCCATTGACGAGCCGCAAATAAGCCTCGTGCACCAGTGCCGTCGCCTGGAGCGTATGGTCGCCGCGCTCCATCGCCATGCGGGTCGCCGCCAGTTTTCGCAGCTCTTCATACACCAGCGGCAGCAACTGCTCGGATGCGGCGGAGTCGCCCGATTCGATCTGAGACAGGATCTGCGTCACGTCGCTCATGTCATTGAGCGTACTGCCGGCCGATCCGATTTTCCATCAGAGAGCGTTTTAACAATGGCTTCCGAAACAAGGTCCATGATTGCAAATGACTTGCACACTTTGCCGCAGTCAGTCGATGGGGTCCTCTTGATACAGGCGGATCCGATCCGGGTTCTCTGCAAACCATT
>JAHBXU010000675.1 GCA_019636315.1 Planctomycetaceae bacterium
CCGGTGGCCATCGACGGCCGCGCGACGTTGCCGGAGCACCCGGGCAGTGATTCGTTCAATGTCGCCAAGCGATTCGCTGCCGACATCCTGTATGCCAATGGCGTCGAGTTGCTTATCCGCGATGAGGGCCGCGACGGAATTCTGTTCGAGGGGGATGCCGGGCGGATCTTCGTCAACCGCGGCGGCGTCTATGGTCAGCCTGTGGACGACCTCGCGAAGAATCCCCTGCCCCGCGGCGAGTTCACGCTCTATGACGCGGACAACCTTGATCGCCCGGAACGGACCGGCAAGCTGGACGCGATCATCAACCACATGGGCAATTTCTACGACTGTTGCCACACGCGGATGCAGCCTCTATCAACCGTCCTCAGTCAGCACCAGAGCGTCACGACGTGCCATTTAGCGAACATCTCCATGCGCCTCGGCCGTCCGCTCAAGTGGAACCCCGAGGCGGAGGAGTTCGAGGGGGATCACGACGCCAATACCTGGCTGTCGCGCGAGCAACGCAAAGGCTACGAGATCGCCTGATCAGATCCGCAAGCGTCAGCGACCGGAGGACCCCATCGCTGGGGGAGCCTGCGTCGGCGACACGCGTTTCACAGGCCCCGCGGCTTGCAAGACCCCAAGACCCATTGCGCCAGAGAACATGTCCTTACTGCACGCCCTAAGACTACTTGATCGATGAGCGCTGAACTTGCGCAGCCACATCGGGTGCGACCGCCTGTTTCAGAGCTTCCAGGATTCGGCCCTGAGTCAGCTGTCCGTCGAGCACGATCGATTCACCCGGTTTGCCTGGTGGGACGATCACGTACAGCGGCACACCGATCCGACCGAAGCGATCCAGCCACTTGCTGATGATGGGGTCTTCCTCAGTCCAGTCAGCAATCAATGGAACGACGCCGTGCTCTTCGACGAAAGCGGCCGTGGCCTCGGTGTTGAGAGCCGTCCGCTCGTTGAACTTGCAGATTTGGCACCATTCTGCCGTGAAATCGATCAGTACCGGCGTAGACGACTCGACCAGTTCACGGAGTCGCTCTTCTGAGAACACTTGCCACGGTAGCTCGCCCTCCTTGTGAACGACCGGTGTCGGCTGACCGGCACTCTGGGCGGCGGTTTTGGCGATGAGGCGACCTTCCTGATATTGGCCGTAGCCGTACCACGTGAATGCGGCGAATGCTGTGAGAGCGGCCAGACGGACGATTGTCTTCCGTTGGACCGAAGCAACATGATCATACAACGTGCCCACCATCCAGGCAGCAATCGCAATGCCGAGCAAGATGACAAGCGTAGGGATCACCAACGCATCGGACATGGTGCTCAATAACCAGACGGTCGCTGCCATCAGGGTGAAGCCGGCGAACTCCTTGAACCGTACCATCCACATCCCCGGACGTGGGAGGAAGTGCACCGCTTTGGGAAACAGGCCCACCATCAGGTACGGCGACGCCATCCCCAGTCCCATGACTCCCCACACAAGATACACGACTCCGGCCGACTGCTTGACCGACCATGCCAGCGTGCTCCCCATGAACGGGCCAGTGCATGGCGTCGCGAGTAGAGTGGCAAAGATGCCCGTCATGAACGCTCCGGCCAGACCTTCGCGGTGTTGCCCTCCCGCCGAGCCGACCATGCCAGGGATTGGAATTTCAAAAACCCCCAGCAGACTCAGGCCCATTGCAAACACGACGGCTGTCATCACCAGGATGAACTCAGGTTTGGTGAAGAGTCCGCCCCAACCGAGCTTGAGTGTGACGGCGAGCGTGGCCAGAAGAAGGAATACGCCGATGACTCCCAAGGAGTAGCACACGTTGAGCAATAGGACGCGACCGCGGCTTTCCCCCGCTTGTTGGACAAAGCTCATCACTTTGATCGCCAATACGGGCAGGACGCACGGCATGACGTTCAGAATCAATCCGCCCAGAAACGCCATGGTCAGATACCAAGGAAGGCTTGCTTCCCCGGTCGATTGGAGCTCGAAGTCGAGAATGTCATCGACCGCCCCTGCATGACCGGCAATTGTCGACAGTGGAGTGAATAACTCTGAGACGGGAGAGGCGTTTGCGACATCCACTGGACGTTGGAGACTGCCGAGCGAGAACGCAACATCTTTCAATGGCATACAGCTGGTGTTACAGATTTGATAGGCAAGCTCGCCGGCGACTCCGTACGGTCCCGCTTCCGTAACTTCGAATATGCGAGTCCATGTGACTGTGCCGTGATGGACATTCTCGGCGATATCATCGAAGGCCTGCTCGACGACTTCTGGAGGGTTGACGGGCGTGAAGTCCTTCAGCACCCGGAGGTTATCCGAATTCGTCACGATGAGTTCGGTCGGATTGCTGATCTGACGCTCGTGCTTGATGAGGCCGAACGTGTGCCAGTCGTCTTCCAGATTCATCGTGATGGCGAGGGTGACGGTCTCGCCCGCCTGGGCATTGGCCGGCAGGAGTTCAAACTGCAGCGTGAGGGGATCGGGTGCGGGACGGGTGGGACGGATCACATAGGCGTCCCTGAGGGGGGGAGCGGCAGGCAGGTTGCCCGTCTCGATGTTCTCGGGATCCGCCGGGCCGGTGGTGAGGGGAAGCGACGCCGCGTCGACGTCAAGAAAGACCTCGAAGGCCTCCGTCAGCGGCGTGCAGGATTGTGCATCGCAAACCTGAAACTTGATCTGCCCGGCAATGGAGATCTGGTCGGCAGAAACGGCGCCGGTCAGGCGGAATCGGCGGAACCAGGTCACGTCCCCGGGGAACTTCTCCACGTCCTGCCCGAAGCCCTCCTCGAAAACGACCTTTGGTTCGCGATCTGCAGTGAATTTCTCATTGACCGGATCGAGGCCAAACGTTTCGGAGATAGCGATTCGCGTTGCGCCCCCGAAGCTCGGATTCTGCGAGTACGTATAGGCGTCGCTGCCCATCTTCACATGAACAGAGAGAACGACCTCATCCCCTTCGGACAGCTGACTGGAGGAGACGCCCGGCGCGGGCTGCAACTTCGCCGTCACCGTCGCCTTGGGGCCCTGATTTCGTCCTCCGCCGAGGAAGTCTCCGGGGGCCGACAACAATTCCTGGAGGTTCTGGGCCGTGGTGATACCAGGAGAGAAGACGATGGTCATCGCCATCATCGCCGCGCTGAGGCTGATTCCACCACGCATCCGAAGCGAGGATGTCACAGGGCTCCACATACGATGCTCACCTGGTCGAGTTCTCTTCGAGGAATTCC
>JAHBXU010000676.1 GCA_019636315.1 Planctomycetaceae bacterium
CGCGGCCATCGACGCAGACGTGTCCGGATTGAAGGGGCAGATCAACGAAATCCGCGGACGTCATCGGGAGCGGTTATGGACCGAACGACTGCAGGAAACCGCCGAAGATCGCCGCGCCGAGGTGCGGGCAGCTCTCGACACCCCGGATTCAAAGCGAACCACCGAGCAGAAACAACTGGCCGCCGCACACGCCGCGCTGGCGGTGACGGACGCTGACGTCGACGCAGTCCTCACACCTGGTGATCGTGAGGAACTTGCATCGGCTGCGGCGCAAATCTCCACACGCAATGCCTCGCGGCAGCGATACGGCGAAATCGCGATTGCAACCGAAAAGGCAGGACCGGTCGTCACGCATCTACTGCGGCGAGGAAACTATCTGCGTCCTGGTCTGGAGGTCGAGCCGGCACTGTTCGACGTTCTATTGCCTCTGGGCCGCGCGGGCGTCCCGCTCGCGGAGGACAATCCGGCCGGATCGAGCGGGCGACGACTGGCGCTCGCACGCGAACTCACAAACCCGCAGTCTCTTGCCGGGAACCATGTGGCCCGCGTGTTCGTCAACCGCTTATGGCAGCAACTGACGGGCCGCGGACTGGTGGCGACGAGCGACAACTTCGGTGCGTCGGGACAGCCGCCGACACATCCGGAGTTGCTGGATTGGCTGACAATTCAATTCCTGCGTGATGGCTGGCGAGTCAAGCCGACGATCCGGCGGATCATGTTGTCGAGCACCTACCGTCAAACGTCCGCCGCCGACGCACACGCAGAGTCCGGACGCGCTGCCGAGATCGATCCGGAGAATCGGCTGCTGTGGCGGATGAATCTACGGCGGCTCGAATCAGAACAGGTCCGGGACGCCATCTTGACCGTGAGCGGTAAGCTCGACCGCACGGTCGGCGGGGAGCCGGTCCCGCTCGACCCGCGCGCGGATGGAATGGTCGTCATCAAAACAGACGGCCTCCCGACGCCAACGGCCCAGTATCGCCGGAGCGTGTACCTCCTCGCCCGTCGCAATTATCACCTGACGTTTCTTCAGGCATTCGACCAACCGGTCCTCGCCCGCACGTGTTCCCTCCGCAAACCATCGGCCGTTGTCACGCAGGCGCTCGAACTGATGAACAGCGACTTCCTTCTGGAGCAGGCGGACTTTCTGGCCGAGCGCATCGCCAGCGAAGCAGGAGACTCGATCGACCAGCAGATCATCGCCGCATATGCCGTCGTGCTGGCCCGCTTGCCAGATGACGAAGAAGCCTCGCTCTGTCGCGGCTTACTGGAACGGCATCGCGAACGATTCTCCGTCGCTACAGAAACACACGCCGACGCCCGCCGCCGCGCGCTTGCCCAACTTTCCCGCACACTGCTCAACACCACCGAGTTCCTTTACCTCCGCTGAGCGACGGCCCCGACGGCGAGAGCAAAACATGTCCCATCCCCTGCAGTATTCGATGTTTCCCCGACTGACGCGGCGCGAGATGCTGCAAATGGGCGGCCTCGGCTTTGGGGCCCTGGCGTACTCTGTCCTGTCGGATGCGGCAATGGCATCGGGCGTCCCGCAGACCGATCTGCTCCCCCGCGCATCACACGCTGCGGCGCCTGCCAGGTCGGTCATCTTCATGATGCAGAATGGCGGCCCCGGACAGATGGAGCTGTTCGATCCCAAGCCGGAACTCGACAAGTTCGACGGCAAGATCTACAGTGAGAAGGTCGAAATGTTCCAGCCGGGCAGTGAGGGGAACCGCTTGCTGGCCTCGCCGCTCACGTTTCGCCGTTATGGCGAGTGCGGCACGGAAATGTCGACGATCCTTCCACATCTGGGCGCCTGCGCAGACGACATCTGTCTCGTGCGGTCGATGTACAACTATCACAACAACCACACCGAATCGCTCGTCTCCATGAACACGGGCAAAGTGTTTCAGGGGCGGCCGGCGCTCGGGTCGTGGGTGAGCTATGCGCTGGGTACCGAGAACCAGAACCTCCCCGGCTACATCGTGCTTCGCGATCCGGACGGCTACAACACGAGCGGCACGCTGCTCTGGGAGAACGGCTTCATGCCGGCGCTCTATCGCGGGACCGAGGTCAGCACGCGGGGCACGCCGGTTCTCGACCTCCATCCATCGCGCCCCGTACCCGATGACGTCCAACAGGACAATCTGGAACTGTTGACCGTTCTCAATCGCCGCAGCCAACAAGGTTACGAATACGAATCGGCGCTCGACGCCCGCATTCGCAACTACGAACTTGCCGCGCGGATGCAACTGGCCGCGGGAAAAACACTCGATATTGCCGGAGAATCACAGGCCACGCGCGACCTGTACGGCCTCGACGATCCCACGACGTCGGGCTACGGGCTGCGGTGCCTGATGGCGCGGCGACTGGTCGAGTCGGGCGTCCGCTTCGTACAGATTTTCCCCCCGGTGAAGCCGCAATCTCAACCCTGGGACTCACACAACGATGTGAAATCGCAGAACGAACAGATCTGCAGCCAGTGCGATCGTGGATCGGGAGCGCTCATTCTCGATCTCAAACAGCGGGGGTTGCTCGATTCGACGATCGTCATCTGGACCGGCGAATTCGGACGATTGCCCGTCTCTCAGAACGGGAAGGGCCGCGACCATAACCGCAATGCGTTCAGTCTGATTCTGGCGGGCGGCGGTTTCAAACGAGGCCATGTGCACGGGGCGACGGACGAGGTCGGCTACAAATCGGTCGAACAGCCGGTCAGCGTGGCCGACCTGCACGCAACCGTGCTGCACCAGTTGGGACTCGACCACGAGAAGTTGTCGTTCCTGCACCACGGCCGACCGGAAACGCTCACCGACTCGGTCGTCACCGGCGCGCGCGTGGTACACGAACTGATTGCTTGAGCCGCCGTTGGACTGGGCACGCCACGCTCATCGATTCTGGTGCTCCCGTTCGAGAAACACCAAAACTCGCCGCACAGAAATGTGACTGCCCTGACGGTCGTCCGGATCGCCCGTCACGGATTCCTATCCCTAAAAACGAACCGGAATCCTGCCGTTCCTGCCCAGGCCAGCCAGGGTTGATGATCTTCCGACGCAGGACGAACTGACGGTCGGGGGCACTATCCGATATAATCCCGAGATCATTAGAACCAGGCCAGCGGCTTGAGAGTTGCGGCGTCTTCTACTTTTCCGATCTCAGCAGGTGTGTGAATGAGCGACGTGAGTCCGGCGGAGGCGGCCCTGGAACATCTGC
>JAHBXU010000677.1 GCA_019636315.1 Planctomycetaceae bacterium
CCAGGGAGACCTTCGTCAATCGATGGATATTTGAACATGATTCGATGCGATTCGTGGAGGCGGCGATTGCAGCAGCGTTTTCCCAGATCCCGTGACGGCTCGTCGTCGTGCGTGAACGTCGGTGCTGGTGCTCCGGCCAGGCGGGCGACGGTCTCGTAATAGGTGCGACGTCGAACTGGCTGGTCATCGGAGGCGAGCAGCAGGTCGAAGCCGACTTCGCGACGAGCAGCAGAGGCGATGACAGTCGTCGCGGCATCATCCACGTGAATGAGATTGAGCCAGCCGTCCGGATTGTCGGTGATCGGCCGGCGTTCTTTCAGTCCTGCGATGCGTGCGATGAGGCGGTCCGGCCCGTAAAGTCCGGACAGCCGCAGCACGGAGATTGCGCAGCGCCCGTGCAGTTCGGATTCGAGCAGGCGTTCTGCATCGAGACAGATCTGACCGCCTTCAGTACGAGGGGCACAGGGGGATGACTCGTCAACCCACTCTCCCTGGAACTGACCGTAGACGCTGGTGCTGGAAACATACAAGACCTGTTCGACGCTCGCCGGTAAGTTCGTGAGAACGTTTCGTAGTCCATCGACGTAAACTTCGCGTTTGGTTGCCGCGCCAGTCCGGTCAAATCCGACGGCATACATCACGGATTGCACGGGCGGAAACGCCCGGAGTGAGTGCGGATCGAGCACATCTCCGACCAGAGGGCGGATGCCCGCGTTTTGGAGTTCAACGGCGTGAGTTTTTGAGCGGGTGAGGGCGTAAACGTCGTCGCCGGAGCTGACCCATTGCTGGGCGACCCGCCGGCCGAGATAGCCGCATCCGATGATCAACCGCGAAGTTCTGTCGTGAGGCATGCCGCTTCACTTTCTGGCGGCAATCGGCGGTGCAAGCGACAACGGGGCGGCGAGCCATCGCGATAGATCGTGAAGGAGTTTCTCAGACGTCGTCGTGTCCCAGAGCACCCCGCTAAGGCAGTCGGCGGTTCCGCTCTTCAACGCCTCCAAGAACCGTGACAGCCGCAGACGCGAGCGCTCAAGAAACGCGTGGCATTCGCTTGTTGAGAGATCATGGCGTTGGAGTTCCACCGATGCCGACGATCGAACGCGCTGCAGTCGCGCCAACGTGTCGCCTTGCGTGCGGAACAGGTTTCCATCGACGAAGGCACGCCGCAGTCGCCCGTCGCGATCGAACTGGAAGACAGGGTCCGGACCAAAGTAGATCGACAGAGAACTGTTGCTGCGATACCCGACGACGACGGTTTCATTCTCTCCCGGCACCCGGAACTCGGCCCGCTGGCGGAGGGCGGTTGCTTCCCGCATCAGATCCTCGCGATCGACCTCAATGCGTCGCGCGGCTGGTTGCGGAATGGGCGACGAATTCATGGGATCAGGTACTGACACACGGTTGTCGCGGGTGGAAAGTGAGGGGGCCGGAGAATCGATACGACCCTCGCGATGGAGCAGGGAATCGGGAGCGGCACGGCTCACAGACCCCGAATTCTAGGACTGGAGCGTCCGGTTTGGTATGCTGAATGCACACAGTCCTTGCAAGGCGGGAGCCGGTGTTCACTGGCAGTCGGCCGCCTCTGACTGTGAATCTCCCCTCACTCGAGGATCGTATGTCCATGCTGACGTTGGTCCCGGAAAAGCCTGTGTCGTCCGGCGAATTAACCTGTGTGGATTTTGGCCGCGCCGACGAAGTCGACCGCAGGCACCAGCGCGTCGCGGAATTCCTCGCCGCAAGTGGTCAGGATGCGTTGCTCATCACACGCCCTCACAACTTCGCCTGGATGACGGCTGGTGGCGACGGCGACCGGCCCGGCATGGGGGACGCCGAGATGACGGCCGGGCTGTTTATTACACCCGAGGCCCGCGTCGTACTGACCGGCTGCGTCGATTCCGGACAACTGTTCGATCACACGCTGCATGGCCTCGGTTTTCAGCTCAAGGAGCGCCCCTGGACAGAGCCTCGCTCGGTATTATTCGAGGATCTCTGTCGCGGCCGGCGCGTGGCCAGTGACTCCGGTGGATTCGGTGCGGCTGACGCCGAACGGCAATTGGCCCGTCTGCGGACGCCCCTGTCGACGTTCGACTGGCCGTTACTCCGCAGCGTGGGGCGCGCGGTCACACATGCCGTCGAAGCAACGGCGAGGACGTTTGAACAGGGTGAGAGCGAAGCGGAAGTTGCGGGACAGTTGTCACATCGACTGTTGAAACACGGTATTCTCCCCGCCCGATTGCAGGTCATGGCGGACGGACAGAGCCATCGCTACCGTCATTGGGGATTCAGTGACAGCCCGATCGAGCGGACATGCATTCTGTCCGCCGTGGGGCGTCAGCACGGACTGCATGTCGGCGTCACGCGGACCGTGTGCTTCGGTCAACCAACCAAAGCCATCGCCGATACACACCATCTCACAGCGCTTGTGCAGACGACCGGCTTGTTCTTCTCTCAGGTCGGCTGGACAATCGGCGACACTTGGGAACGCGTGGCCCGCATCTACGAAAAATACGGAGCCCGTGATGCCTGGCGACAGGCCGAGCAGGGGGACGTCATCGGATACCACATGGCTGAGTTTCCGGTCATTCCACAGGGACGCACCAGGATTCAAACCGGGACCGCGCTCCATTGGCATCCGTCGTTCCGCACCGGAATGGTGGGCGACACGATCCTGGTTCACGGGGACGGCTTTGAAGTGCTTACGACCTCGGGTGAGTGGCCCGAACTCACGATCGAAGTCAAAGGCGCCCGACTGCGGCGTCCCGACATTCTCATCCGCCCCCACTGACCGCACGCGGAACATCAGCCGACATGGCCGTCGACGGCGAGTTGCGTTCCGCTCAGCGACGGCTCACGCGGCAGTCCAGCAGTCCATTGGGACGGGGGTCTCCCCACGCACTCCGCGATCCTTCAGCGGCGTCGCGACGGGAATTCCACCAGCACCTTGAGAGCGCCGTCCCGACGCTCGTGGAACGTCTCAAAGGCGGTTTGAATGTCCTTGAGGGGGAATCGATGCGTTAGTAGCGGACGCAGGTCGATGCGGCCCTCGGAGATCCAACGCATGGCCAGCGGGAAGTCGCGCGGAAAATCGGGGTCAACGCTCGTGTGGACGGTGATGTTCTTACGGAATAAGGCGTTCCAGCGCAGTCCGTTCACTGTCTCGGGCGGTACGCCGAACGACAGGATGCGTCCGAATTTCTGCACCAGATCGATGCA
>JAHBXU010000678.1 GCA_019636315.1 Planctomycetaceae bacterium
CAACAGATCACGAGGTTGTCACCCGCAATCGCCGGCGACCCGCCGTTGCCGTGATTGGGAGCGTACTGGACTTCGGTCGTCCGCCAGAGAAATGCTCCATCCGCCAGTTGCAGGCACGCGGTCCCGTGTGGACCGAAGTGCACATACACACGATCCCCCTCGATGATCGGCGTTGGGCTGGCGTGGCTGTTTTTCTGGTGTTTCTCGACTTGTTCGCCTTCCGGCTGGTCGAACGCTTCCACGTCCCACAAGGTGTCGCCAGTCGTCGCGTCGAGACACAGCACCCGTAAGGAATGCCCGGAGGGATTCTCGTGAGGGACGGCCGTCGTCAGGCAGATGGCGTTTCCCGCGACCACCGGCGACGACCAGCCCAGGCCTGGAATGGGCTGCTTCCACGAGATGTTTTCCGTCTCGCTCCAACGGATCGGCAAGTTGCTGACGTTGGCGACGCCCTGTCCGGTTGGACCGCGAAACTCAGGCCAATCGCCGCCTGCAGCGACAGAACATCCCAGGCAGGCCATCGCATAAAGAAGGGGGATCTCGCAGTTCGACCAACGCATGCACAGACCTTCCAGGCGAGTCAGGGGGAAGCAGCGGCGCAGATTTCATAATATGCAATTGACTCGCCTCTCCCAACTCAGGGGCGCACATCTCCGTCGCCACGGGTGCATCCGCTCACCGAGGGCGGTTCCTCGTTTCCCGGAATAGATCGCGGATGAGACGGATCGAGCTGATGGCCGCGGATCTGACACGGGGACGGCCTGGTCTGACTTGAGGCGAATTACACTGCGGAATGATGCCGCGGCGAGCGACGTCCGCTGGCAACAGCCGAATTGATCCTTAAAAAATCCGCCGAAACCGCGTCATCTGCGGTCCATTGGTTTGGCGGACATGCTGTATTCGCGGCCTCAACCGTTAACGGATTCACTCCGACACGGTTTCAAAATCAACTGGCGGCCCAGTCCAACCTCACGTCAGCGGGCGGCAACAGTGGCAGACAAATCACCCACAGTCAGCGGTGTGCCTGGTGTCAGCACGAAGGCCTTGAGCATGGCGAGGGCGATGGGCTTCTCCGTGAGGGGATGGAGTGCCGCGGACGTGATCCGGCCGACGGTTGCTCCGCTGGAATCAAGAACGGGAGTGCCTGCTGCCGGCGCCGGGCCTCCTTCGATGTCGACACGGCGGAGTTCCCGATTCGTGTGCCCGAGAGCATCAAAGCGGGCGATCGGCTCCTGACCGAGGTAGCAGCCTTTGGTGAAGCTGATCGCCTGCGGAGTGCGACCCGCTTCCTGGGCGATGTTTTCGTCTGTGAGATCGACGCCATATCGCGGGAAACCGGATTCAATTCGCAGCACTTCCAGCACGGCGGAATCCGCCAGTGATACGCCCGAACTTGTGAACTGACTCCGGACGCGATCCGCTTCGGCGACCGGGACAAGAATCTGGTAGCCCGGTGGCGTGGTGAAGCCGACTCGGCGAATCATGACCTGGATGCCGCCCATCGATGCGTGCACCTGTCCCCAGAGAGTCGGGGTGATGAAGTCACGCACGTGCTGCGTCAAGACGGTCTCCGCCTGCGGCCCAACCAGCAGTAGCGAGACGAGGTCTGCGGAGCGGTCGATCATCTGAACATCCTCGGTGATGAGGTATCGATCCAGATGGGCCAGAATAAAATCGCCCGTACCGGATTCGCTGTCGAGCCACAGAACGTCGACATCGGCCGAGAGAACGATATGCCCCAGGATGCGGCCCTTGATGTTGGTCAGGAACGCTTCGCACCCCGCACCGGGAGCGAGCTTCCGGATGTCGTTCGTGCAGAAGTTGTGGAGGAATGCCGCCCGGTCGGAGCCGCGCAGTTCAATCGTTGTACGGGGGGCCAACTCGAACGCCGCGACCGACTGTGAAGCGGCCAGGCATCCTGTTTCGGGGGAAGTCACGTTCGATTCCATCGACATCCTGAAAGAAGTTGTTTGGCGTCCGTCGTCAGTGGTGGGAATCATGGTGCTCTCGGCGTTTTTCGATCGCGGATAAGAATGTCCGGTCGCTGACCGACAAAACCCAGCGTGAGGGCATTCTGGCCAGACGGATTCCTATTATCGGGACCTATCGCGGGTGCACAGTCATGCGGACGTCGTCGACGCACAGGGTGCCGGTGGCGCCGTTGAGGCCGATCTGGATGATGGCCTCTCTCGTCCGTGGAGGAATGCTGACGCGGTCATTCGCCGTCGTCCATTCGGCCGTGTGGTGTCGCCAGGGGCCGACGGTCGCGTGCCCGATCGGCAGCCGCTGCGAATCAAAGAAGTGTAGCACGAGAGACGGCTGCTCTGCGGTCTGACGACCGGGGCGAACGTCGGTGGAACGGTACTTCACATCAACGCTCAGCGCGGCGACGCGCTCGCCATCGATTCCAAAACCCTGGAGCATGTGGGCGGTGCGGCCTGGCTGGTCATTCTCGAAGCACACGCAGTGGCGTCCTTCCGGGGCGTCGTCGTTCCTTAAGGACGCACGACGCTGGTAGTGCCAGTGGTCGAAGCGTCCGGACTCGCTGTTGGCATCCTCGAAGCCCGCATTGACCAGCACCGGGTGAGCGGGGTCCGGTTTCACTTGCCGCGCGTCTTCAGAGCGGCCCGTCATCGGGACAAACAGCGTCGGCTGAAGTCGGGTGGCAACGAGCGCCCCCTCCTGTTTCTCGAACAGATGAAACACCTGTTGATACCGTTTGCCGAGCGGAATGATCATTCGCCCGCCGTCCTTGAGCTGGTCGATGAGAGGCTGCGGCACCGATTCGGGCGAGCAGGTGACGATGATTTTGTCGAACGGAGCATGCTCGGGCCAGCCGAGGTAGCCGTCGCCGACTTTGGTGTGGACGTTCTTGTAGCCGAGTTTCCGCAGCCGCGCGGCCGCTTGCTTACCGAGAGGCTCGACGATTTCAATGGTGTAAACGTCCTGGACGAGTCCGGAAAGGACGGCCGCCTGGTAGCCGCTGCCGGTGCCGATTTCGAGCACGCGGTCTTCGGGCCGCGGCTCCAGCATTTGCGTCATGTAGGCGACGATATACGGCGGCGAGATGGTTTGTTTCTGGCCGATATCGAGCGCCTGGTCGAAGTACGCCTGCGGGCGCAGGGCGGGCCGCACAAACTCGTGGCGCGGGACGGTTCGCATGGCCGCGACGACTCGCTGATCATCGATCC
>JAHBXU010000679.1 GCA_019636315.1 Planctomycetaceae bacterium
GAAGGCGCCGAAGGGATTTCCCAGATCCTCCCAGTCGCCGCCGTCAGAAGCGAACACGTGACCGCCGGGATAGCCCAGGTGGATTCTCCCATCGTGGACGGCGAGTGAGTGGGGATAACCCTCGAACGTTCCACAATCGCGCCACTGCCGATCCCCTTCGTAGACGAAGCAATGTCCTGGCTGATCCTCACTATAAGCGGCGACATAGAGCTTGCCGTCAAATGACGCCATCCCGCTCAAATGGAAATACTCGCCCGGTTGGCCGATGTCTTCCCATTCCTGCCCGCCGAGGTATCGATAGACGCGACCAAAGTCCATGTCGGGAGGCTGCCGGTTATGGCTGGATGTCGTCGCCGCATACAACGCTCCGTCGTGGACCACCATGGCATAAATGCCCCGCGTTCGACGCGATCCCAGACGACCGACGTCCTCCCATTCCTGGCCCCCGAGATAGCGGTAGACATGGGCCCAATCTGCTTCATCCTTTGCATCGATCGTGCCGACATACAGGTCGCCGTTATAAACCGTCGCCGCATCACTGCTATGGGACTTGTCCGTGGGACGGCCGCAATCGGTCCAACGGCCAATAGCACCGTTGTCGATTCCGAAGGACAATTGGCGTAGATCGCTCGGCCCGTTATAGCCGGAGGTGTTGCCGCCCAGCGACAGGTTGAATCCCCGGCGGTGCGTCAGATCAAACTTGGAGACAAGATCGCCGGGAACGTCAGTCACCCCGCGCGGGTTCCAGACCCAGGCCGACACAGAGAAATCACCGGCCCCCCATTGCAGAGAGGGCGCATCGCGCACTTCGATGAAGTCGCCCCGCCCACTGAACGTGCCAGTCGCCAGGTCAACTCCATGATTGACCCCGTGGTTCCCGTTCCCCGACGAATCCTCACAATCATCCTGGAGCTTCCAGTAGCCCACCAATCCCGCTTCGCTCGCCGAGCGCTCGCCGGCGTCAATATCGGAGCACTGTATAAGTAAAAAAACAGCCGTCACGATAAGGAACCGTGTGACGGCGACAAACGGAATCGAAGTGCAGCCGCGAGATCCCCATGCCATGTTGCGCTCCAGGTCGAGAAGGGGAGATGAGCGTCGCACCGATTCTAAACCGGCTGCTCGCAGAGTTCCATGTTGCTCAGAGATAAAAGGCCCGACTATCGAGTGGAGCACGTGAGGTGAACGCCCTGTGCCATCCCGCACTTCAACATGCGGCCTGTGCGAAATCCACTGCTGCATGGATGGCAGTGATTGGTCAAAGGGAGCCACCAGCAATCGGGGTGCGATCACTCAATACCAGCCGACGGTTTCACGAGGGGTAGCAATCGAGCTCGATGATGGCCTAGACTGAGGCGAGTTGCGGTCACTAAATGGACTCAATGGCTGCTCAAGGAGGAGATCAATGAGCCAGCTCGTTCGCTCACGGATGCGGGCAGGGCGTCGTGGATTCTCGTTAGTCGAGCTGCTGGTGTCGATCGGCGTGATCAGTGTGCTGATGGGCCTGCTGCTGCCGGCCGTTCAAACGGCACGCGAGTCGGCGCGACGGACGCAGTGTCGGAATAACCTGCATCAGATCGGCATCGCGATTCATTCGTTTCACGACCAGCACGGGTATCTGGACACGACATGTCCGCTCAAAGCCATCCTCCCGCAGATGGACAACAATCCATTGTGGGAGGAGTTTGAAGAAGCGGACGAGAAGTTCAGGAGGGATGAGTTTGTCAGTCTGTCGGGATTGAGTAGCCCGCCATCGTACCTCTGTCCATCAGATTCTCTGTTGAATTCCGCGAAGTTGCAGTTGAGTTATGCGATCAATGCACGACCAGCGGTGGGGGGCGATGAGCTTCAGCTTTGGGGCAAGAAGCGTCTTTTTCGGGATGTCTCGGACGGCCTCTCCAACACTGCCGGGTTTGCAGAACGGCTGGTCTTGCTTCCGAATCTGAATCAGGTATCGGACGTCGAGGGCCGGAAGAATCCGCTGCGATTTCCGTGGGCGACGTTGCGGTTGTTTGGATCATCCGAATTGCGCGAACTGGCCGCGCACTGCCTTTCGGCTGAAGTCCGGGCCGTTGCGCCAAAGGCGTCGTTTCACTTCGCAAACACACTGTATGTGGGTAACGAACCGCGTTACAACCACTTGCTACCGCCCAATAGCTGGCCGTTTACACAGAACGGGACTTCGATTTATGAAGGAGTATCGGAGGGACCAACAAGCCCCAGCAGCCAGCATGAGGGGGGCGCGCATGTGCTGTTTCTGGACGGCAGCGTGCGCTTTATCAGCAACTCAATTGACATGGAGGTGTTTTGGGCTCTTGGGACGATCAATGGTGGCGAATCCGTGAATCCGTGACCTTGGGACGAGCCGCTGCGGTGGCGGCCGTCGTGCTGATCATAGCGGGCGGATATCAGGCCGCGCGGACCGACTGGGCCGCGTATGGCCCAGCGGCGCTTCCCGACCAGCCGGAGGTCATCGACTCGTCGCTGGTGACGCTTCGTTCGGTGCGGCTGGGCGAGTTCGACGCCCTGGAGGAGACGCCGCGCTTCACATGGTCGCAGTTCGTCACCGTCAAGATCGAAGCCGACTGTGTTCCCGACAGGTTTCACATCAGTGATCCGAATCGGCGCTGGGGTGATCCGGTGAAGGATCCGGAACGGTTCCGCTCGTCGCTGGGCCTGGAGTTCGTACGGCGGTCGTCAATCGGAGACGGGACGGCCACGGCCTACAGAGTCTTCTCGGGCGCCAAGGTGGATCGGAACAACAGGATGTCCTGGTCTGACAAGACCTGGATTCCGCACGTCCCCGGCCAGTACCGCGTCCGCGTGATCCTGATCACGACGCATCGCGACGCCCAGAATGTGCGCCACATGTCCGAGCCGATCGTGATCGGCGCGTTCGACCTGGACGTCCTTCCCGGTGAGCCGGCCGCGTGAGGGGCGATCGACCGACGATTGTGCCGCGATGGTCGGATTCGTGGTCATCACCTCCGGCCCAACGCGTTGCCCTCGAAGCGGCGACGAGATGCCATCGACTTTCGCGGTCGGACGGCCGACAATTGGGGGAAACGCGGCGCTCAAAGTGTCGCAGATCATGATTCGGTCACGCGGCAGGGCACTGGACTGCGCTGTGTGCGAATCGCCTGTTGAGGCGCGCGTCTCGTTTACGTTTCCACTCCGGGGGGACTC
>JAHBXU010000068.1 GCA_019636315.1 Planctomycetaceae bacterium
CACCCGGAATCAGCGACATACGCGCCCTGACGAAACGCCGGCGGCGCATCGTCTGTTGTTTCGCTTCTGGCCCGGGCCGGTTGTTTATGTGGCCCTGATGATGGGCGTCGGGTTTGTCGTGACGACGGTATTTCTCACGCGGCACGCCACTGAGCTGGGGCTGCCGGGCATTCGCACGTTCTTTACGATCTATCCCGCAAGCGCGTTCGTTGTGCGGCTTCTGTCGCGCGGATGGAGCCACTCGATCGGCCGCCATCGGATGATTCTACTGGGACTCGGCGGGCATTGCCTGGGGCACCTTCTGCTGTGCCGCGTGACGAACGAATGGGATTTAATCCTCCCCGCAATTGGTTGCGGGTTCGGTCACGCCCTGTTGTTTCCCTGCGTGGTGTCGCTTGGCGCCGGCGCCTTCCCCGCGGAGTATCGTGGCAGCGGGACGACAATTACGCTCGGATTTATGGATCTGGGGGTGTTCCTCTCGGCCCCGGTCCTGGGCCGCGTGATCGATGCGTACGGCTTCAATGCGATGTTCCTGACATCGGCCGGCACGGGCGTGGTGATCAGCGCCGTCTACGCGCTGGCCACCTGGGGTCAGGTCGATACCGACAGCGACTATGTGCCGCTCACGCGCCCTCAAGCTGAACTCGAAGTCGAGGTCGACTATCCGGCACCCGAACTGGCCATCGTCGACACCCGCACGCCGTATCTCATCGGCGCCGAGGACGCGGGATAGCTCGTTGTCGAAGCCGGTTCAGCGTCGTGCCGGAAACACCGTGGCTAAACCCGCCGTTGACATCAGAAGGGGGAGTTGCCCCCCGTTGACCCCACCGGCAACGAGCGGTAAACTTCTCTATACAAAGAGGTTACACTACGCGCCGTCTTTGACTGCATTCGGAGGGAGTTGCAGTGGCACAGGGAGTATCAACCCAGGAAATCTGTGCGGCTTGGGCATCGATCATCTGCTCACGGCGCTTGGACCGTTGGCAATACGTTCCCGATGACGAACTTCCGATTCCGGAGTCTTGGATCCGGGTGGCTGCGTATTACCGGTTTGTCGAGCGAGGATGTCTACATGGCTTCGATCAATACGATTGGCTCGACGCCGAGCGAAGCCTGATACAGCAATTCCGCGAACTGGTGGACGATTTTCTGGATTACGAAGAACCTCTCGAAGGCAATTTCAGTGTTGATCTGAGACAGCCCATGTCGATGGAATCGACGAGCGATTGCAACCGGCATGGCGAGATGGAAGGATCCACAATTTGCCAGCGAGATGGCAGTGATGTTAAAATGGGAAATGTGAATCTAACCTGCTGTTCCAGTAAAAATGAGTCCGTTAAGTCGGTCGCGCAAACCGTGCGCTCGTATCGAGACCCCTTGACCTCTGCCACGGCTGAACAACTTGATCTCTGGAAGAATAAGGTGATTGCAATTCTTCCAGAAACAGGCGAGGTGATCGCCTTTGCCGAATCCGTTGAGAAACTGCGGCTGCGCGTGGCCGAATCAGAGTATCGTGGGAGGACATGGCGACTCATGGATGGACCAATTGGCCAAGCTCCCCTCAGTCTGAAGGAGGCTGAGGAAGGTGGGGAGTAGGCTGGTAGGAACACATTCACACCCATGCCCCATTTCAACGCTCCCCTCTCTGGCCACTCAGCGCTGTATGGAGATCTCTTCGTTCTGGACGTAGTGGACCCCACGTCCGATCCCGCTAACCCCAATACAATCGGTGCCGTCGTAGCCCCTGAACTTTACACGACGCGCATGTCGCCGCAGATCGCTGCGTTGTATGGGGCAGATTCCGAAGCGCAGACGATTAGCGTTGTCATCCACCAGACGAGTTACAGTACGCTGAGAGTTCACGAATTCGATCCCATTGAACTTGAGGTGCGGTTTGCCAAGCCCCGGCTCGGACCGAATTACCTGTGCCTGGGAATGACCGACTTGGAGAAGTTCTTCGAGATCCTTCTCTACCAACCGAAGGCCGACAATCCGGACTCCCCATTCCTCTATTTCGATCCCAAACAGAACTACAGGTCCATGTGCCGTCAGCTTTGACGGCCGAATTGGATTCATGCGATCGCGACCGCGTTACTGTTGCTGCGAGGTCTTCTTCGGCTTTTCGAGCTTGAGGACGCCGCGCTGAATCTCTTCGACGACCGCGGCCAGCACGGCCGGGTCCTGGCTGGACACCACGTGCTCGATGCGTTTCTCGGGGACGCCCAGACGAGTCATCGCTGCGTGAGCCGTCTCCCAATGCTTGGTCCGCTGCTTGTCGGTTGTGGCAAGGTAGAGGTTGGTCACCAGTTCGCCGAGCCGCTGCTCGTCGATCTGGTCCCGGTTTTCGTAGTACCGGGAGATGACTTTCTTTTGATACTTCGAGTATTCAGGCATGGAATTGTATTCTTCAGCCGCACGCGGCGGACGCGGCCAGCCGTCGGGCCTGTGACGCCGAGGTGTCGATCGAGAGTCGGATGGTCACACGCCACCGTCCGTTTTCGTCGGCAAGCACCTCCCAATGCGGGACGACGGCGGCACTTTGGTGAACCAACTCGAAGCCGCCTTCAGACTGACTGACCGTTTGGATGGGAAATGTCCAAATGGACCCGACGCGGGACAGATCGAGCGACGCATCAACGCCCAGCCACTCGTCGACCAGACCGATGCGGTCGACGCCTTCGAGATTCTGCACCGACTGCAACTGGCCGAGCTGTCCGCCGTCCGGGCCGTAAAAGTAGCGGTCGTCAGCGCCCGCCGCCATGGAGGCGAAGTTGAATTCCACTGCGAACAACAGAGGTTCATCGGCAGGCAGATGCGCCAGTTCATAGTGGATCTCGAGTAACCCACCTGCTCCCGTGTCGAGTCCCACCGTCTTGGTGATCGAAATCGCGTGCGGACCCGCCTGGCCGTCGCGGGTCATCACGGCTTCCGCGCGCGAGTCCGAGCGCCGGAGCCGCGTGTCATACACTCCCCGGACGAAATCTCCGATCTCTCCTTCACCGCGTTCAAAGTCGTGAAGCGTCAGGCCCGGCGTGAGAAAGTGGTCGACCAGGCTCTTTCGCGGCCAACGGTCGTAGGTGAGTTTCTGATCGAGATCCGGCTGCTTGAAATGCACCAGATCGTGAATGCTGACCGTTCCGCCTCCGCTGCCGTTGTCCTGATGCGCGGCATGATCGCGGATCTTCTGGTGATAGGGTTCAGGCCGACGGTTGAGCGTGGCGAGCAGGTTGACCTGCGGCGTGCGGAGGTCGAGCTCGTACAAATGTCCGCCGCGGGCCGGGGCCAGGTAGGCGACCATGCGGTCGCTGGCAATGCGGACCTCCTTGCGGGCGTCGAGGTTGTAGTCGTCCGCTTCGACGTGCACCCATTTCCCCTCGCGACCGGATAGTTCTTCGACCGCCGTATCCGCTGCGATGAGTGATCGATAAATGGCGTTCCGAAGATGCGGCAGATACAGCCCGCCGAACGCCCCGTGCCAGTAGGGGCAATTGCACTGACCGCGATAGAGTTCCGTCTGCGCCCGGCGAAGCAACTCGGGCTGCAACTGGGCCATGTCGGTTTGAGCCAGGTCTTGCACGCGATTGCTGATCTCGCGCATGCGGCAATACATCTCATTGCTCTCGGGATACTTCACGAGGAAGTTCCGCCAGAACCCGGCCCGGACGAACTGCTTGAATTCCCCCCAGTCGGGATCATGTTCATGGGCATGAACGAGATGCTGATAGGTGAGCTGCTGTTGCGTCGGCAGGGCCCATTCGGTCATCTCGCGATAGCTGGAGTCCGGCAGATAGACGCGTCCCAGCGGAGGGACGTGATCCACGGCTTCGGCGAGCGTCGAGACCTTGAGCCAGTCGCGGTTTTCCCGCAGGGCGTCGAAGAACCGGCGGAGCCAGCCGTCCTGGTAAACGTGCTTGTGCGTGCCGGGCCAGGTGCCGAACTTCTCCCCGTCATCGCCGAACGCCACAACCGGGGACGAATGCGTCTCGGCGATGTGTCGCAGATAGTCAATGGTCGCCTGCGGGTCCTGGAAGGGAATTGTATACCGGAGCCGCTCGCTGCCGGGGAAGATCTTGAGCAGTCGGCCTTCGTCTTCGGTCAGGTAGTATCCGTGGAGCCGATCCTGGGACAACCCCGCTCCGCGAAAGTGGAAGTCGTCGACGATGGTGTACTCGATCCCCGCGTCGGTGATGTCGCCGGTGAACGTCTGCTCCCAGACCCGTTCAGGGACCCACATGCCGCGCACGCGGCAGCCAAAAGTCTGCTCAAGAAACCGCGAATAGGCCTGAATCTGCCCGATGCGGTCCCGTCGCGGAATGCAGGCCAGGATCGGCTCGAAAAACGGTCCGCCGAGAATCTCGATCTGCCCCCGCTCGACGAAACCCCGCAGGCGGTCGATGTATGCCGGGTCGTGCTCGACCAGCCACTCCAGCAGGCTGCCCGACGTATGCAGACTGACCGGCAGGTCGGGATAGTCGGCGAGGACTTCGAGAAACGGCCGATAACTCTCCGCTGCGGCCGCCTCAAACACGCCGTCAAAATTCCCCACCGGCTGATGATTGTGCAGCGCGAGGACGAGTCGAAGTTGTGACATGGGTGGAATGTGACTCAGGCGTGAGTGAATTCGGGATAGTTCAATCACCGCAACAGATTACCGGACGAGTCATACCGGATTCTGCCAGTCGGTCTCAACCCCATCCGTCCTTGGCGCCCTTCGTGTCCTGGCGGTCACCCAAAGGCACGAGGGACACGGCAATGGCAACAACGCTGGACTGGCAATGGCGATTCATCCTTCCTCCGAAAATTCGTGGATGACCTGGAGAATGCGAGCATTCCCCTTCTCCTCGGCGATCTGGGCGATCGTTTTTACCTCGAAGGCCACCGAGCGATCCGCACCGGCGTCGAGCAGCAGGCGGGTGACTTCGGCGCAGTCGTCTTTCATCAGGACGTTCATCATCAGGGGCGTGATGCCGAAGAAATCGGAGTCTTCCTTGTGATTGAGCGAATTCACCTCGGCGCCCCGGTCGAGCAGAAGCTGCACGATCTGCGGCTCGTGTTCGCTGGCCCAGTGCAGCGGCTTGCCTCCATAACAGTTGATCTCGTCGGCTTCGATGTCGGCCCCCGCGTCCAGCAGCAATCGGACGATCTCTTCATGCCCGTTGTGGCACGACCAGTGCAAGGGCGTGTCGCCGATCCAGCCTCGCTGGTGGACGGACAATGGATCGATTTCGATGTGCCGCCGCACGATGTCCGTCCAGCCCTGACGAGCCGCAATGTTGATCGTGGCCCCCAGCCCGTTGGTCCCTTCAGCCCGGTCCGGGATCTCCTTCAGGAAGTAATCGACGATGTGTTGCGTATTGGGTCGATTGGCGTGGTAACGGTAACAATCCGCGATGAACACAGCCGGGTAGGAATTCATTGGATTCGAATAGATCTCGGATCCGCGTTCCACCAGCAGCCGCACGATTTCCAGATGACCATGACGCGCCGCACAGTGTAACGCCGTACGCTCTTCCCATTGATCGCCATCGGGGTCGTACGTGTGCAGAAAATCACTATTGGCATTGAGGATGCGTTCGACTTTCGCCAGATCACCGGATCGGACGACCTGCTTGAAATCGCGAAAGTTCATCGAATCCCCCGCGTTGAGTTCCGGCATGGCAAGGATGTGTTCACACCACCGATCGCCCGACGATTGATACCGCGGAACGGTCCCTCGTCTCAACCCTGGCCAGATACATGACATCCTGTCCCGTTTCGTCATCGCGGAGCGAATCAAACTTCGTCTACTCGAACAGTCACGCATTTTCTGATAAATTCTGAATCACATTCTCCGTCGACGAAGCCGCGTCTGGTTTCGATTGTTGCCCATTCGCGGGATCAGAGGTTGCCGCATTTCTTGAGCGCTTCTTGTGGAGGGTCCGACAATGAGAACGCATCATGCGTTGGCCATCGTAGCGGCCGGTTTGCTTGTGTGGGCCGCTCAAAATGGGCTTTTCAGTGATGCCTCCGCCCAGGAGAAGAATGCTGGTCGACCGCCGGGGCCCACTGTCGACCGTTCCAAACTCCCGATGCAGCTGTCTCCGTTTGAAGGAAAGATTGGCAGGACCTACAAGGAATCAGAAGCTGCTTGGCCGAAGATTCCCACGGCGGCCGACGGCGCGCCGAACGTCATCATCATCCTGCTCGACGATGTCGGTTTCGGTCAAACCTCGACGTTCGGGGGCCTCATCCCGACTCCGAACCTCGACAAGTTGGCGTCCGAGGGTCTGCGCTACAACCGCTTTCACACGACGGCGATTTGCGGGCCGTCGCGCGCGGCGCTGCTCTGCGGTCGCAACCACCACGACACCGGCAACGGGTTCCTCATGGAATGGGCGACCGGCTTCCCGAGCTACACGACGATGATCCCCAAGACGACCGCGACCGTCGCTGAGGTACTCAAGGATACCGGGTACACGACCTGGTGGTTCGGCAAGAACCATAACACTCCCGACTGGGAGACCGGTCCCACCGGGCCCTTCGACCGTTGGCCGACGGGCATGGGCTTTGACTACTTCTATGGATTCAACGCGGGGGAGACGCACCAGTTCTACCCCGTCATCTTCGAGAACACGACGGCAGTCGAGCCGAATAAGACGCCCGAGCAGGGTTATCACTTCATGACCGACATGACCGACCGCGCCATCGCAAAGATGCGCTACGGGAAGTCGATCGCTCCGAACAAGCCATTCTTCATGTACTTCGCGCCTGGTGCGATGCACGCCCCGCATCACGTCACCGCCGGGTGGCGCGACAAGTTCAAAGGCAAGTTCGACATGGGGTGGGAGAAGTATCGCGAGGCCGTCTACCAGAACCAGTTGAACATGGGCATCATCCCGCCGGGCACCAAGCTCACGCCGCGACCGGAGTGGGTGCCAGAGTGGGACAGCCTCTCGGCGGAGCAGAAGAAACTCTATTGTGCATTGTTCGAAAATTTCGCGGGGTACTTCGCGTTCACCGACCACGAAGTGGGACGATTGCTTGACGCCGTCAAGGAACTTCCCGACGCCGATAATACACTCGTCTTCTACATCGTCGGCGACAACGGCGCGTCGTCGGAAGGGGGCCCGCACGGCACACTGAATGAGATCAAGAATCTCAACGGCATTCCCAGCACGATTGAGGACACCCTGAAGGGCCTCGCCAAGCTCGGAGGCCCGGAGACCGAACCGCACTATCCCGTCGGTTGGGCCTGGGCGGGGAACACACCGTTCCAGTGGGTCAAGCAGGTGGCGTCGCATCTCGGCGGCAGCCGCAACCCTTTGGTCGTGAGCTGGCCGGCAAAGATCAAGCACGATCCCAAGCCCCGCGACTGCTTCCTGCACCTCGTGGACGTTGCGCCAACGATCTACGAGGTCGCGCACGTTTCGATGCCAGACGCCGTCAACGGAATCCAGCAATTGCCCCTGGCCGGAAAGTCGTTTGCCGCCAGCTTCACTGACCCGACGTTTCAAGGACGCAACGAACAATACTTCGAGATCCTCAGCAACCGCTCAATCTACTCGGGTGGCTGGAAGGCCAATGCGCAACACACCCTCCCCTGGCGGCAGGATCTTGCTCCTGGCAACTGGGACCAGGACCAGTGGGAGCTGTATCGCCTCGACGAGGATTTCTCCGAGGCGAACGACTTGGCCCAGGAGATGCCGGAAAAGCTCGCCGAGTTGAAAGTGAAATTCGATGCCGCTGCGGAGAAGTATCACGTCTACCCTCTGGACGACCGTGGTGCAGCTCGCCTCCAGATGCCTAAACCGCCTCCGCCCGGAGCGGCCCCACACGCGACAACGTTTACGTTTTATCCCGGCGCAGTTCGCCTCGCCGAGAACGCCGCCCCGCCGATGAAGAACCGCAGTTGGACGCTCACGGCGACCGTCGACGCCGACGGTACGAAGACCCAGGGGGTGATCCTTGGCTTTGGCGGCGTGGCCGCGGGCATGGCCGCATACATCAAGGATGGGGTGCCGATCTTCGACTACAACTACTTCGAGAAGCACACTGAAGTGAAGGGCAACAAGCCGCTTCCGACAGGCAAGGCCACACTCCAATTCGATTTCGTTTACGCCGGCGGTGGATTGGGCAAAGCGGCAGACCTCGTCATCAAACTAGATGGCGACGAGATTGGCCGCGGTCGTTGTGAAGAAACCGTCGCCGGCCGCTTCGGCATCGACACCTTTGGCATCGGCGAGGATTCCGGTCAGCCCGTCACCGACGCCTATCAGCCGCCGTTCCAGTTCAATGGGACAATTGAAAAGGTGACGATTACTGTGAAATAGTTTGTGGCGTTTTCAAGGCCAGAAGCAATTCGACCGCACACCGAGGAAATACGTCATTCATCGCCGGCATTTAGAGCGCATCCACCGGAAGACGAGCGCGAACGGCGTGGGATGAGTAAGCTGGCGAATCTCTTTTCAAGGAGGTTTGCGATGGCGCCGTATTCAAAGGAGTTTCGTGGTCAGGTGCTCGCGGCGTGTGACGCGGGGGAAGGCACGCAGGCGGTGGCATTGTGGTTTGAGGTGAGCGAGTCGTGGGTCCGCCGCATCAAGCAGGAGCGACGGGAGCGGGGCAAGATCGCGCCGGCGGACGGCGAAGTGGCGTAACGGACGCATCGTCGAGGTCGGGGCGACCACAGAGGCGAAATTCTGGACAAGTCCATCAACAGAGGGCGTCCGAAAGCTCCGGAATCTTGATGGCGCAGGCAGAAGGGGCTGGTCAGACGTCTCGATGTCGTTCAGGATGGAAGCACGCCCTTTGTCACCGGACGATTTCGGACCTTTCTGCTTGTGGAGGTGTGGTGACTTCTCGCTCGCAACGACACGGCTTCACATTGATCGAGTTGCTGGTGGTGATCGCCATCATCGCGATCCTGATCGCACTGCTGCTGCCGGCGGTGCAGCAGGCGCGAGAGGCCGCCAGGCGCTTGCAGTGCAAGAACAATTTGAAGCAGATTGGACTTGCGCTCCACAATTATCACGATGTGAGCCTCGTTTTCCCGCCGGCATATGTCCCGATGCTCGATCCCGCTTATGGCCCCGATCCGGTCGCAGATTCGGGATCTCCCACATCGTGGACGTGGGCCGTTCTCCTGCTTCCGATGCTCGAGCAGAGTTCATTGTACAACGCGCTGGCGGCGGTGGATCCAGGACCGGCCACGCCCTTCCCTGTGGTTCCCGGCGACCCCCATGATTTACTTCTTCCGGTGCTGCTCTGTCCGAGTGATTCCGGGCCAAGTCGAACCATGTGGGGCGGCACGAACTTTCCGCAACAAATCAACGGTTATCACAAGTCGAATTATGCCGCATGCGCCGGACGACCTGATCGTCCCTCTCAGGAGTATTTCTGTCTGAGTTGGGGGGCGGTCACGCCGCGGAACAAGCGGGGCATGTTTGGCATCGCAAGCTCGACGCGGATGCGCGATATCTTGGACGGGACCTCTCAGACGATCGCAATTGGAGAAACTCGCAATTCGCCGGTCCAGGTCTTCGATTCACCACTTGGCTCGATGCTTGCCGGGTCATCCGCCGCCTGGCTGCGGTCATGGAACTTCAACTTCTCCAGCAGTCGCAATCCTCATAGCTACTTTGCCTCAGCGATGCGCGTGACAGCCGACCGGCACACTGCGTACGCAATCAATTCCGAGTATTGGGGATTTTCCTCGGACCACGTGAGCGGAGCGCAGTTTTTGATGGCAGACGGTTCGGTCCATTTCCTGAGTGAGTCCATCGATCGGCAGCTCTATGAGAACCTGAGCACACAGGCAGACGGAAACGTCGTCGGTGAGTTTTAAGATTGAGCTCGGAGCCAAAGGCGAGTTCAGCAACGGCTTCCCTTTCGAGTCGATGGTTGGGTCGGCATAGCGAGAACCGATTGACTGGAGCCCCGGTGAACTGGCAGGGCATCACGGTGCTCGCCGGGTCGCAGTAATCGTTGGATCGAGCCAACATGCTCACACGTGTGTTGGCCTGAAAGTATGTCTCTCGGTCGCGTGCACCTTTCCCAGCGTCGTTCGTACGCCGGTTGGTTCGGCCGGAGTGGGATGGGTGTCGATGGCTGAAGGCGAGGCCATTGAGGGTCACCCTGCGGACCAACTGGGGGATCCTCCGATTGACCGGGCCGCATTGCGACCTCAGGATGCTGGCATGCGTCGCCCCCAATGCACGGAGAGTCAAGGCGAGTAATAACGTCGCTAGAGCACCGATTTTGCCAATGGCGATGTTAAGTCAGCCGCATGGTCGATGCAGGGGCAACGCCTGGTGTCAGTCCTCCTGCCCAGTCGCGGTCACTCGGCAATGTTGGCTGAACGACAAAAGGAACCGGTCGATGGAGAACATTCGGCATGTCCTTGCCAGTCGGCCTTGGGCCACGAATCAGAACATCGTTCGTAATGCGCCGTTCGGTTTTCTGATGCCGGGGGACGGGCACTTACTTTACTATCTGGCAAAGGACGCTGTTTGCGGCGACGGCGCCGTCGTCGATGCCGGTTCATTCGTAGGTCGCTCGGCATGGTTTCTCGCTCATGGCCTGGAAGATAACTCACGGCCAACGACCGACGCGCTGCAAGTTCATTGCTTTGATAACTTCCTTGTGAACGGTGAGATGACGGTTCATGCGATCGCACGTCATTCTGGCAACGAACTCAAGGTCGGAGATCGCACGAGATTCC